>JADLDC010000202.1 GCA_020846885.1 Acidobacteriota bacterium
AATATTATGAACCTGTTTCGGCACTCACAGTTTGGCACACCAATTGAAGCTCACAGATTCGGGGGGAACAAGCAATGACCACAGAAACATTAGACTATCCGATATTCCAAACCAGTGCTGCTGACGTAACGGCTCGCGGCGGAGTTGCTAAACCCACAGTCGCGAACCCGTCCAAGGCGAAGGATTTTGACCTGACTCAGGCTGCCGCAAAGGGTGACATGGCCGCTTTTGAGGAGATATATCACCGCCACCACCGCCGGGTCTATTCTATCTGCCTGCGGATGCTCCAGAATGCATATGAGGCGGAAGACCTGACGCAGGACGTGTTTATCCAGCTTTACCGCAAGGTCGGCAGTTTTCGCGGAGATTCGGCCTTTACGACATGGCTGCACCGACTTACAGTAAATCAGGTCCTGATGCATTTCCGCAAAAGGAACGTTAAATTCGAAAAAGTGACCGAAGAAGGCGAAACGCCCGACCAGATCGTAACCGGTACGGCCGACCCGGAGAGAATGCGGATCGTTGACAAGATCGCACTCGAAAATGCGATCGACCAACTGCCCGAAGGGTACAAGAACGTGTTCGTCCTTCACGATGTCGAGGGCTTTGAACACGAAGAAGTGGCCAAAATATTAGGCTGTTCGGTCGGAACATCAAAATCGCAGCTCCATAAGGCTAGACTCAAACTGCGAAAGCTGTTGAAAAAGAAAGCCAATCCGCGCTTGATAGGATTGCGTGCTTAAGATAGTATCCGGCCGTGACTTGAATAAGTCGCGGCCGATCTTTCGCCCATCACTTATTCCATCCAACTTATTCCATCCAACCCGCGGCGATCTTAATATTTCTGCGTTCTAATTCAGCGACGAATCGTTCCGGGTCGATCGCTTTTTCCTGCGGCGTGGCCCCACGCATTAGCACCTCACCTTTCGCCATCATTTGGGCGATGATCGACGCCGGGAATGCGGTGGTGCGCATCATGGCGGAGAGGCCGGTGGTTTCGTCCTGTTTGTCGATGATGTCGTAGCGGAGACGCGAAGTAGCTTGAGGGCTAACGGGCACACTCCCTACCGGTCGTGTTTCCGCCTTTTGGCCGACGAATTCGAGGCGGACGAGAACATAGTCCGGGCCGTCGGCGGGCAGGTGCTGCTGGAGCAATTCGCCGAAGACCTTTCGTGGTTTTACCTTCACATAATCTGCAACTATCTCTTCGCTCGAACACAGGCCGAGGTCGATCATTGTCTTGAATTTTTCGCAATGTCCGGCGTAACGGATGGTCTTGTAATCGAGTTCCTTGATCTTTCCAAGAAAAGAATCCGGCAATGTGGACGTGCCGCCGCTGGTCTGAAATGCCTCGAGCGGCGGAAATCCGTCGAATTCGAGCGACTCAAGCTCGGTCATAGACGGAACTTCAACTACTTTGCCGTCGCGGATAACGCGTGCGGCCTCGACATACTCGTTGATCAACCCCTCAACGCTAAAAACAAGCTGATAATCAAGCGGCGGCTGCGGATCTTGCGGCAGGCCGCCGACGCGGATGTGCAGCTCATCAAGCCGATCAAACCTGGCGGCACCGTGCATTGCCAGTATAGAAACCATGCCGGGAGCAAGCCCGCAGTCGGGAATTATGTTGATGCCGGCCGCCTTTGCCTTCGGGTCAAGAGCAAGCTGCTCATCGACGACATAGTTGTTGCCGCCTAGATCGCAGAAGTTGGTCTTTGTTTCGATAGCTGCCCGCGAAAGCGACTCGTTGTACCAATAATTTACGCACGAGATGACCGAATCATGTCCGGCCATCAAGGCTGCAATCTCATGGTAAGCCGACGCATCAGCATGCCGCGGTTCGATCCTGGAGGTGCCGACCCTTTCGGCTGCCTCTTCGGCTTTTTTCGCGTCAAAATCGGCGATCGTCACCCGCTCGACGTCGGGTGAATTGTGCACAAGATCATAAGCGGCGCCGTAACCCATACGGCCCGCTCCGAGTACCAGAATTTTCATACACGAGAATTGTGCGTCGGTTGCTGGCTGGCGGTCAAATAGAGAGTGAGCGGATATTTACCACTCGTCCAGGTCTTCGGGTCTTTCGGCCGCGATGGTCTCAGCGGCGTGTTCCCAGACCTTCTTTTTCCATGCCCGCATTCCGTCGAGCAGGTTCAGGGCGACCTGCGGATGCGCGGCGTTGCGTTCAAGCCGGATGACCTGCGCCGTAACACTGACCTCATCGTTAGAGTGTTCCGTTATCGTCAGCTCGACCTTTGATCCGACCGACGGCAGCTTTCGCGGAAGATATACAAGTGCTCCGGCGACGGCCACATTCTCGGTCAGGCCTTCCTCGGTAAAGCTTGAACCTTCCTCTCTCCACTTGACCCGAATCGGGAACGAGACGGGATATCTCGCACCTTGGCGGCGTTCCTGCATAGATTGTTCCTCTTTTGAAATGTTGGGATTATCCTGGAAATTGACACCCATTCAGGGCTTGAAAAGTGTACCAAAATCAAAAAAAAATACAACCCCTAAATTACTGCAAATACAGCAATTGCATACAGCATAAGGGTTTGTGGGCTTTTTTCGGGTGGACATATATGCAAAAAAGGTGCTAGCCTCTTGAAATGTTCGTGCCGCGACCGGTGCGAAACAGGCGGAATAACCCGCTGCCCCAGTCTTCGATCTTATGCGTTAAAAAGGCAACGAAACGCGACTGCATCTTTACCCAGGATCCATTCGCTATTGCTGCGCTTTACGATTGAAGGCAAAAGACTGAGGAGCAATCAAGAATGACAAATCTCGTTAGAGGAGGCGTTATTCTGTCAATGATCGGTTTGTTCGGGACTGTTTTTTACGGAACAGCCGAGACGGAATACGCACTCAGTTCAGCGAACGATTCGCAAATTGAAGTAAGTAACTTAATTATAGATACGAATATTGAAACAGCGGTTGAAACTGAAACAAGGGAAGTAGCAGAGGTAGAACAAGGGCAGGACAAGCAGGACAAGAACAAGCTCGTTGAAAAAACAGTTTCATCCAAGGCGATAGCAGGCGCCAGCCGGGGAATGTTCACGGCCACCGCCTACTGTCTGAAAGGGCGAACGGCCATGGGCCATGGCGTAAGGCGAGGAAT
>JADLDC010000203.1 GCA_020846885.1 Acidobacteriota bacterium
ACGGCCTTCGGCGTTTCCGGCGGATTGGCCGTGTCGGATCAGGAAGAGTTTAGTTATGGGCATTATGTGAATTGCGTGACGCGAATCGCCGGCGACACCACTGTTTCGCGGAACGCGTCGTTCATTACTCTCATGAACGGCCGATAAGATCTGAAATTTCAGATCTCAAATTCGAAACTCCTAGACCGCAACCGCCTCAGCCTTTAGTTTTTCTGTTTGGTAATGTGTCCGCAGGGCGTCGATAAACTCATCCAACTGGCCTTCCAGTACAAGGTCGAGTTGATGTACGGTCAGGCCAATGCGATGGTCCGAAACGCGGTTCTCCTTGAAATTGTATGTACGGATCTTTTCCGACCGGTCGCCGCTGCCGACCATCGATTTTCGTTCGGCGGACAGGGCATCGTGCTGCTTTTGCTCTTCGATCTCCTGCAGCCGTGCACGAAGAACGCGCATCGCCTTTTCGCGGTTCTTGATCTGCGATTTCTCGTCCTGCATCGAGACAACGACGCCGGTCGGCATATGTGTGATGCGAACGGCAGAATAGGTCGTGTTCACTGACTGGCCGCCCGGGCCGGATGAGCAGAACGTGTCGATGCGCAGGTCGTTCTGATTGATCTGCACATCAACTTCTTCGGCTTCGGGCAAGACCGCGACAGTGATCGCCGACGTGTGGATGCGGCCTTGCGTTTCGGTTTGCGGGACCCGCTGGACGCGGTGAACGCCGGATTCGTAGCGAAGCTTTGAATAAACACGGTCGCCCTCGATCATTGCGATGGCTTCTTTGATGCCGCCTACGCCGGTATCCGCGGCCTCAAGCACCTCCATCTTCCAGCCCTGCCGTTCGGCGTAGCGGGCATACATCCGCAGCACTTCGGCAGCAAAGAGCGTTGCTTCGTCGCCGCCGGTCCCGGCGCGAATTTCGAGGATAACGTTCTTTTCATCGTTCGGGTCCTGCGGAAGCAAGAGAAATTTCAATTCTTCTTCGGCGTCCGGTAGTTTGGCCTCTATCTCTGCAACTTCAGCAAGGGCCATCTGCTTCATCTCGTCATCATCCGCCGCGGCCGCCAATTCCTTGGCGCCCGTAAGATCGTCGGTGAGTTTCTTGACCTCGCGATATTTTTCGACGATTATGCCAAGGCTTCTGTGCTGCTTCATCGCCTTCGCGTATGCCTTCATATCCGACATTATCTCAGGCGACGAGATCTGCTCGGTCAGCTCTTCGTAGTTTTTTTCTATTTGTGCAAGTTTTTCCAGCATTGGGTTTTTCAACGCAGAGGCGCTGAGTCGCAGAGAACATCAGAGACAGGCCTCAAAAAAACTCTGCGTCTTTGCGTCTCTGCGTTTAAGCTTTTTACGCCGTTTGCGGCTCAAGTTTCAGTGATTCGTCCAGCGCCCGGATGGCAACCTCAAGCTGCTCGCCGTCGGGTTCTTGCGTTGTAATATTCTGCAGCCACAGGCCGGGAAGCGTCATCAGCTTAAAGACCGCACCCGATTCCTTCCGTGCGGCATAGCGGATGATCTCATAAGACAGGCCCGCCACAAGCGGCATAAGGGCAATTCGCACCACCAGGTTCAGCCACATCGCGTCGAATTTGATGACCGAGAACAGAACGATCGCGACCAGCATTACGACCATCAGGAACGAGGTGCCGCAGCGCGGATGCTGGCGTCTCTGCGTGGTCGCATTGCCGACGTTGAGGTCCAGGCCCTTCTCCCATGTGAACACTGTCTTGTGCTCGGCCCCGTGATATTCAAAAACGCGCCGAATGTCTTTCAAATACGACATCGAAAAGATCATTACGACGAAAAAGAACATTCGAACAAGGCCGTCGATCAAGTTGAACGCGATCCACGAATGCGGCTTTACTTCCCAGATGTAGGCCTTCGCAGTCGCCCACCAGCCGAAACTCTCGCCGATCATCGGCGGTTCGGCCCAACCTGCGGCGATGAAGGCAATGTTGGTCAGCAGAAGCGGCGCGACGATAAAAAGCATGACATTGAACCCGAGCGCGAAGATGATAGACCCAACGGCGCTTGCCGATTGTGTTACCTTTTTCGGCTTGGCGGCTTCGTGCTTCTCCGGCATGACGACCTTGACCGGGGCCTTCAGGAATGTCTCGCTGTTCGTCCCTTCGGCCAGAACCGCCTCAGTTTCCATCTCCTTGGCCTTCGTCAGTTCTTCCTGTGCCTTTTGGTCTTCCTCGTAAATACGCGCCGAAAAGTTCAGGGCCTTGATGCCGAGGGCCATCGATTGGATCAGAGTTGCACCCCCGCGCAAAACCGGCCAGCCGACCCATTTATACTTGTCACTCCATTTGGGCAGCCGCTCGGCTGTCGTAATGATCTCGCCGTCCGATTTGCGGCAGGCGATGGCATATGCCGACGGTGTTCGCATCATGACGCCCTCCATCACCGCCTGGCCGCCGACGATCAGGTCCCGCTCCATCGCGAATACGGTGTGAAGGAATTTAAGCTTTCGGCTTGATCTGATTCTCATACGCTTCAATTGACGGCTGTAGTGCCTTTATCGTTGCCCTTATGTTTCTTCTCACCCGGCAAACTGGTCAATACGCTGAAGTGGCCGTTTATCTCGAGATACGCCTTTTTGACCATTGAGAGATCCTCAACGCCTTGCTGCCGCAGTTGGCTCCTGAGTTCCTCTTCGGATATCATCTCCTTCTCCAGGTTTTCGGCCAGTATTCTTCCGTTCCTGATAAGAAGCAGCGGCTCGGATTCGAGGAGCCGCGCCCAAAATTTAGACCGATATCCGAGCAAGTCAAACAGCCAGTCCCATAGAATTATTGTTGCTATGAGCAGCAAGGCCTCGGTGACCGACTTTGATTCGCCCGCCATGCCGTTCTGTGCCGCATCGGCGATAACCACTATGACAAGCAGGTCAGCAATGCCGACCGCTCCGGCCTGGCGGCGGAATATCCGCAAAAGAGCGAACATTCCCACGTACATTATAGTTCCGCGCAGGACAACTTCCAGCACAGATTCCGTCGGTACAAACACCGATCGCCAGTCAATATTCAGGATCGTCTCCACTGATCATTTAAAGAGCTAACGCCGGCCATTTTTCACCTGTCGCGGGCGTATGTTTTATACACCAAATGCGACCGGCGCCCAAAGGCCGGCGTTAAATATCGAACAGCTAATACTGGCGAGCTGCGGCTGACATCAGATCTCAGGCCTCAGCCGGTGCTGCCTGTGCACCACCGCGTGCGTAACGACGCTTGAACCTATCAACGCGTCCCGCCGTATCGACCAGCTTCTGCTTGCCGGTAAAGAATGGATGGCAATCCGAGCAAATTTCAACGTGAAGGTCTTCGCCCATGGTCGAACCGGTCTTGAACGAATGGCCGCAGGCACAGATCACATTGATCTCTTGATACTTAGGATGGATATCTTGTTTCATGGCACTCGTGCTCCCCCTTGAATATATGTCTAAACAGACAAACCTAAATCATACCGGGAAAAGTCGGCCAGGTCAAGTTTCGCGTGCAATTTGAATTGTCTTACTGCGGTACAGGTACTTGCGATTCATCGGTTACAGTCCACTAGTATCGACCGGCGGCGGCCATCAAACCAAGCAAGATAGCGGAGACGAAAATCAGCAAATAAATACAGATCACTACGAGGGTCATGATCCCGACAAAGCGCCAAAAAGACTTTTGACTTGCGAGTGCCGATTCCATAGCGACATCTCCACCGCCCTCCAACAAGTTTCCTATCGATGACGCAAATTGATGGAGAAAATACGCCGGAGCGATGTAAAGACCCGCGAATGCGATGTATATAACTCCAACAAAAGGCCCAATACCAAAATTTCCCATTCCGGGCGTGGCTGTGGACATCAGTATCATTCCCAGGCCCGCAACGACCATAAACCCGGCAAGTATGAACGAGATCACAGACATGAACCTTACCCAAGGTTTGGTCCCCCGCAGGTGATCGATCATCAAGGGAGTAATGGGAATGTTCGAGTGGCTCTCCACTTGGCTTTGATAGGGATTGATGTTGTATTCCTGCACCTTACTTATCCTCCGAGCGTCCGCGACGATGCGCGGTCAGCGATTGGTTGTTGTCCCGAGTCCGAATATCATTAGTCTTGCTTTTTGAGGCAATAAGCTGCGGATTCGCGGGCGCGATTTTCGACCATAAATCTTACCGTTTCGGTTTTACATTGATTCTCCCGCAGAACCGTTTTCGGTCTGTACAGTATATAATTTCTCCCCAAATATCTCTATTTCTTCACAGGCCTGGAGCTTTCGTAAATCTCGATCCATTCCCGCGGGTTCATTTTGCCTGCCAATTCTCCGATCAAGGCTAGCGGCACATCCTCCGGTTTCCTGAAGCGGAGGCAGGACTTGCCCATATCAGGCCCTTTTGGCGCATGCTTCGCCCATTCGCCCTTAAACCATTCAAGCACGGGCAGCGACGAATATAGGCCCATGTGATAAACGGCAATGTGGTTCTTTTGCGAGGCGATAGAAATAAAAGGGAGCGGCAATTTCGGATCGCAATGGTAACCGGCCGGATAGAGCGTGTGCGGAACGACCCAGCCTGGCATGCCGTAACCAATTACCTCCTGGAAACCTTTCGGGATGTTCTTGTTTATCGCCTTCCGGAGTTCGATCATGATCCCTTTCCGGTCATCGGGCAAGCTGGCGAAATACTCTTCTGGGGTCGTCGCACTTGATCGCATAGTTTTCCTCGTTCAGGAATATTAGCGCAGATTCAGGCATTTAAAAGATCTTCAAGCCGCTGCTGACGAATATCGAACAACGACATTATTTCCCGGACCTGCCGAGCGGCTTCAGAACTCTTTTCTGTTGTGCGCTTTACGGCGGTTATCATATTGTTTTTCGGCGTGTGTTCGGTCGGCACAAATTCGAAAACCTTTGTGGAATAGCCCTCGCGTTCGAGCAGCAGCGCACGGATGCCGTCCGTTATCGTCTCGGCGGTGCGTTCGAGCATTATGCCGTGTTTTAGAATGCCCGCGAGTATTTCGGGCGGCTTCGGCCTGCCTCCTGACCTGCTTATGGCAGCACGGAGCGGCAACAATTATCGATGCATTGGCGGTAATACCTTTGTACAGTGCGTCGTCGGTCGCCGTGTCGCAGGCGTGGAGCGCGATCAGGATATCGATGCCGGCCGCGTCAAGATCCGCGATCTGGCCTTGCATGAATTTGAGCCCTTCGAAGCCGACGGCTGCCGCGATCTCATTGCATAGATCGACCAGTTCAGGGCGTTGCTCGATCCCGGTCATTTGTACGGTCCGCTTCGCAGCGGCCGCACGCATGTTCGCAAGATGATCGTATGCGGCGAAGGTCAAATAACCCTTCCCCGAACCCATGTCAACAATTCGCAATTCCTGCTTTTCCTTGATCGGCGACGCGTCTATCAGGCCCGCCAGTATCTCGACAAATTTATTTATCTGCCGCCATTTGTCCTGTTGGCTGGGCTTGATCTCGCCTTTATCGTTGGCTATTCCCAGAGCTTTCAGATAAAAGGCATTCGGGTCAATAAGCGTCTTCTTCTGTCGGTCGTGAGATGTCGAGGCAGGTTTCCTGGCGGATGCCTTTCCCATCACAAGCCGCGAGTTTCGCTTGCCGATCGTCAATTGAAGATCGCCGCCGGCGGTGAACAGATGCGCGTTTCTAAAACCGGATCCAAGCCGCTGACCTATCTCCGCCGGGCCATCTTCAAACGCAAAATTCTTTACGATGTCACGAGTGTCAAACCGCGACTGAAACATCAGCCGCGGCCCGTGTTTTGTTTCGACAACACGGGCAATTATTTTTTGCAGACCATGCTCGCGGCCTTTATAATTGCTTAGAACAAGTTTTATAAAGGTGCTGTCCGCAAGGCTGTTTTGGGCCGCGGTCACAAGTTTTTCGATATTTTCGTCCACGAGAGTTTAAGGGCTGATTTCTGAGGGTAACACAAATGGAAACCGCACAAGCAAAACAAGGCTCATCCGAAACGACGTTCGTTGAGTCGATCGCATATCTTCTTCGTGAAACTTTTGAAGGCTCGCCCGAGGGCCAGCCGAGCGCTTATCTTGACCGCGGCATCGGATTTTTTAATACGCTTGCCGGGATCAACTCTACCTCCGCATCGCGCGAGTTTCACGGTACGACCATCGCCGCGCAGACTGAGCATGCGAAATTTTACCTTGACCGTCTTTGCGAATTTCTCAACGGCCGTACCGAGAGGGTCAATTGGGAAGATAGTTGGCTGATCGAAACGGTCAGCGAACCGGAATGGGACGCACTGCGCCAAAGCGTTAGACGTGCCTACGAAAATGCGCTCCGCTGCCTTGCCGAAGACCGCGATTGGACCGAGATCAATGCAGGCATGGCCATCGGTTTGGTCGCCCACTCTGCATATCATCTCGGGGCGATCCGACAGATCGGAAAAGAAGGTTCGTCCACAGATGGACACAGATAAACACGGATGGAAGAGGATGGGAAAAAGGGAGTTTCCCCTGGGGAAGTAAAAAACAGTCCACAGATGAACACAGATCAAGATGATAAACACTGATGAAAGCAGCGAAAACGAATTACTGGCAAATTTATTCAGCGACGCATCGACGAAATTACCTCCGTCCGAGGTTACAGAAAAGATAATTGGCTGTGCTTTTAAGGTCAGCAATACCCTTGGCTGTGGATTCCTGGAAAAGGTCTATGAGAACGCTCTCGCGTATGAATTGCGGAAGCTAGACTTTCACGTCGCACAACAGCAACGAGTCGATGTGTTTTATGATGACGTTCGTGTAGGGTATTATGATGCGGATATAGTTGTCGAAGGCTGCGTTATCATTGAAGTGAAGGCAGTTCGGTCTTTGGACGAAGCACACAAGGCACAGTGCCTTAATTACCTCAAAGCAACGGGAATCCGGCTAGGCCTTTTATTAAACTTTGGCTCACCCCGCGTTGAGATCAAGCGACTTGCCCTATAGAAGTATCTGTGTCCATCAGTGGATATCTGTGTTTATCTGTGGTGGCTTTTTAACATAATTGTATGACCAGCGTATTTCATCTCGCCTTTCCGGTTAATGACATTGAAGCTGCCCGTGAATTTTATGGCGGTGTGCTCGGCTGTCCGGAGGGACGCAGTGCAGAACGCTGGGTCGATTTTGATCTTTACGGCCATCAGATCGTGGTCCATCTGGCTGAGAACGCCGCCGGTGTAAAAGCGAGCAATCACGTGGACGCCGATGACGTTCCTGTACCGCATTTTGGGATCGTGCTGCAGATGGAGGCGTGGAAGGACCTGGCGGAAAGCCTCAAAACCAAAGGCGTAAAATTCATCATCGAACCAAAGGTCCGCTTTGCCGGCGAGCCGGGCGAACACGGGACAATGTTCTTCCTCGACCCAAGCGGTAACGCGTTAGAGTTCAAGGGTTTTAATGATCTATCGCGCGTTTTTGCGAAGTGAGGCCGAAGACGGATCTAAACACAAAGGCCATGAAGTAGATAGCGATAGCTACCGCTCGCGGTTCTGACAAACTTGGCCGTCCACCATCCGCCGGATGTTCTGCGGGTTCTCGTCTTTCAGTTCATTCGGCAAGGCGCTTTGCGGAAAATTCTGATAGCAGACCAACCGTGCAAAGCGTGTGATCGCCCGCGAGCCAACGGCGGTCGAGCGGCCGTCCGATGTTGCGGGATACGGGCCGCCGTGGACCATGGATGGACAAACCTCGACACCGGTCGAAAAGCCGTTGAATATCAGCCGCCCGGCCTTTGTTTCCAGGATCGCTATCAGGTCGGCGTATTCGGCCAGGTCCTCTTCGGTACCGTGGACCGATGCGGTCAACTGGCCTTCGAGTGCGCGGGCGATGCGAAGAAGCTCTTCTTTTTCTCCAGATCGAATTAGCAGCGTGGTCGGGCCGAATATCTCTTCATTAAGATCGGGCATATTGAGATATTCGATTGCCGTCGTCTCGAACGCAGATGGATTGACCGCAAAACCCGGAAGCTGGGCTTCCTCATTTGCCGCTGTGTTATCGACTTCGCCCGCGCGTTTTAGATTGCCCGCGACGTAAGCCGCTCGGATGCCGCCGGTAAGTAGCGGCGGCGGTGTGGTCTGTTCTATCTGAGAATTAAAGTTTGCAACGAAGCTGTCCGCGTCGTTCGGAAGGAAAACTAGGCCCGGTTTTGTACAGAACTGTCCGGCTCCGGTCGTCACGGATGCATGAAGGCCTTTTGCGATATCATTGCCGCGTTCCTTGATCGCGTTCGGCAGCAAAAAGGTCGGGTTGACCGAACTCATTTCCGTATAGATCGGTATCGGTTCCGGCCTTGCCGCGGCGAAGTCCATCAATGCTCGCCCGCCTTTGCGCGAACCGGTGAAGCCGACTGCCTTGATGGCCGAATGCCTGACCAGTGCCTGGCCCATTTCGTAGCCTGCAGAAAACAGCAGGCTGAATGTGCCTTCGGGCATTTGGTGATCACGCACGGCTTTTGAGACAGCAATACCGACCAATTCGGCTGTTCCGGGATGGGCCGTGTGGCCGATAACGATAACCGGACAGCCGGCCGCCAATGCCGATGCGGTATCGCCGCCTGCCACCGAATATGCGAGTGGGAAATTGCTGGCGCAAAACACCGCAACCGGGCCGATCGGACGGAGCATTGACCGAACATCTGGTTTGGGCAGCGGCTGACGGTCAGGAATGGCGTGGTCGATCCTCGCTTCGACCCACGAACCTTCTTCAAGCACGTCAGCGAACATACGAAGCTGAAAGCACGTCCGCGCCCGTTCTCCTTCGAATCGGGCATTTGGCAACGCGGTTTCCAGCGACGCCCGTTTTATCAGCGTGTCGCCGAGAGATTCGATATTGTCGGCAATAGAACGCAGGAACGCTGCCCGTTTGACCGGCGCGGCGGCCGCGTATGACAGCCTGGCCTCGTCGGCTAGCTTCGCGGCGATCTCGAGTTCATCATTTGTCGCCGAGTGGAAGACGGGCTCGACCGTATTCCCGCTTGCGGGATCAAAAGCAGTAAATGTTTCGGCAGTTTTGCCCCCGCGCGAAAACCCTATGATCGATGTCCCGATTAGATCTGTTTCCATAACCCATATTTGCCGATGCCGAAGAGCAGGCATTCTACAGTCACTTTATCTTCGTGTATATTTCGTGTCTTCCTTTCGTGGATTTCGTGGTCCGGCTTTTCGGCCATAACCACGAAATCCACGAAAAGGAGAGCCGAAGATCACGAAAAGAAATTACTACTCACTGTCCGGCCGCCTCAGCTCGAGGACGTGTGGCAAGTGCCGTTTCAATGATCGCAAGTGTTTCTTCAAGCTCGGTTCCCGTCAATTCCAATCGCGGCGGGCGGACACGGGTGCTGCCCCAGCCTACCTTTTCCTGGACGAGCTTTATAAGCTGTACAAACTTTGGAACCGTATCGAGACGAAGAAGCGGAAGAAACCATTCGTAAA
>JADLDC010000204.1 GCA_020846885.1 Acidobacteriota bacterium
TACTCAGTTTGAATTGTCTTGCCGCTGGTCTATAATCTACTATCCACGGCTGGGTAGCTCAGATGGTTAGAGCGTGGGATTCATAACCCCAAGGTCGGGAGTTCGATCCTCCCCCCCGCCACCACTTTTACTAGATTGATTGCGACAATTAGGAAGGCGAAGAGACGGCAGCCGAAGCCGTCTTTTTAGTTTTGTGTGCCAGTAGTGTGCCAAACTTTAGACAGGAACCCGCTGTCGATCCGCGAACTTTGCGCACAGCTTTGTTAAATATTCGTTCATCCTTAACTATCAAGCCAGTTCCAATAATTTTCTCGATGTATCGCCTCTGTGCTTGACGGTTGGTAAGCATCGAGAAACGCCTTTGGAAACCTGACTTTCGCTTTCGGGTTCCACTTCAGTTCAAATGCCGTTAGTTTCCCGGCCGCCTCCTCGACATAATCAATCTCGGCCCCAAGATGGTCGCGCCAGAAATATGTATTGCCCGTAAATCCGTTATAGGCAAGGTATTTCTTTCGTTCTCCGATGATGAAGTTTTCCCACAACGCTCCGACATCGTTTCGTTGGCCTAACGGGCTAAAATTGCCGATAACGCAGTTCCGGACGCCGTTATCGTAAAAATAGATCTTACGTTTTGTGTTTATCTCGCGCCGCAGATTTCTTGCGAAAGGATTCAGCTTGAACACGACGAAAGACTTTTCCAATAGATCGATATAGCTGCTGACTGTGTTCTTATCAGCTCCGACCGATTGTGCCAGTTCGTTGTAAGAAACCTCGCTGCCGACCTGCCAGGCCAACGCCCGCAAAATTTTCAAAAGCAATTCCGGGCGACGCACGCCGGCAAGTTCAAGAATATCCTTGTAAAGATAACTGCCTGCCAGGTTTTTGAGTATCTCGACCGCATCGTCAGCGTGCGTAACCACCTCCGGATACATTCCGGTTATCAGAAACTCCTCTAATCGCGGAAGAGTTTTGGCAAACGAATAGTGATCTTGTATCTCTTTCCATGACAACGGGTAAAGCAGATACTCCCACTTTCTGCCCGTTAAAGGCTCGTTCATCTTGTTTGCTAATTCCAACGCTGACGACCCGGAAATAAATAATTGAACGCCTTTTTTGGCATCAATTATCATCTTGGCGCTGACGCCGATATTCTCAAGTCGCTGGGCTTCGTCTATCACTACAACTTTGTGTTTGCCGACATAACGCTCGACAAACGCTTTTGACGGATTGCTCCATTGCAGACGCGTTTCCGGGTCGTCTCCGTCGATAAACAAATGATCGCCGAGCGATGCCGCTATTTCAGTTATCAAAGTCGTTTTTCCAACCTGTCGTGGGCCTAACAAAATGATCGCTTTTTTATGGTCAACCCTTTTTGCCAGAGTATTTTTTAACACTCTTGTTATCATGTTTAGCGATTATAATCCCCATATTACATATAGTCAAGTGCTTATATTCACCATATTTCACAAACCCTGGCCGTGCTAATTGTGCCGATCCGCGCCGCAGAAAAAGAAGAGGATTCGAGCCTCCCCCCGCCACCACATTTAGCTTAGAGTTTGCAATAGCTTTGCAAAAAGAAAAGACGGCGATCGAAGCCGTCTTTTTCAGGTTGTGTACCTGTGGTATCCGAATTGTGAGCTGCTGATCCCGTTTGGTACAATAGCAGCGATCAACTTGGCCTTTATTTTGAGGAACGAGGATCTGTTCCGTGTGCTCGAGATCGCCTGCGTCGCTTAACGATCAAGCCGCGGTCAAAGGCTCAAACGGTGATCGATTCAACCGCTGAGGCCTTCTTCGATCTCATAGCAAGGAGCACTTCACCGGCTCGATCGATAGCGTGGTCGATGTCCTGTTCAGTGTGAGACGCGGAGATATACCAGATCCCGCGGCCGATCACGCGCACTCCTCGATCCAGCATTCCTTTTGCAAACTCAGCGTATTTACCGCCGTCGTTTTCGAGGCAATCGCGATAGTTGACGAGCTTCGGAGACGCCGTAAACGCGAGGTGGGTCATTTGCCCGGGACCGCTTATCACGGCGCGGTAGCCTGCTTCCGCCGCCGCCGCTCGGAGCCCATCCTGCAGCCGGAGCCCCAGTGACCGGATCCGATCATAGAGATCGCCGTCTGATTCCAGTACCTCGACGGTCGCCGCGGCGGCCGCGATCGACGGATTATTACTATTATAAGTGCCGGCGTGCATTACCGTTCCGTCGGCCATCTTTTCCATAATATGACGTTTTCCGGCCAGAAAGCTTATCGGAAAGCCGGACGCAAGGGCCTTTCCAAACGTACCGAGGTCCGGGATAACTCCGTAATATTTTTGCGCTCCGCCAAGCCCCAACCTGAACCCGGTAATGATCTCGTCAAAAACGAGCAACGCTCCATATTTGTCACAGATCTCGCGCAACCCTTGCAAATATCCCGGAAGCGGTTCAATGCAGCCGTTATTGCACATGATGGGTTCGGTCAATACACAGGCGATCGTGTCGCCCGCTTTCGCGAATGCCTCTTCAACAGCATCGAGGTCGTTCCACGGCAGAACAATTATTTCATCCAGCACTTCGCGCGATTGGCCCTGAGTTTCAAGAACGCTATTCGGGCTTTCTTCCGCACCGGCGCTTTCGAGGGACGGGTGCTGGCTGATCAGGACATTATCGAACCAGCCGTGATACTGTCCTTCAAATTTGATGTACTTTTGCCGTCCCGTAAAGCCCCTCGCAAGGCGAAGAGCGGCCTGGACCGATTCTGAACCGCTGTTGCTGAACCGTATCAATTCAGCGCACGGGATAAGCTCTTGCAGCTTTTCCGCAAGGTGAAGCTCCGACTCGTGCTGGCCTGCGTAAAGTTGGCCGCGCGCGGTTTCTTCCTGTACACGTTTCAATACGTGAGGATGCGAATGTCCGATAAGCATCGGCCCCTGGCTTAGCGTGAAATCTACGTATTCATTGCCGTCAACATCATAGATCCGCGAACCTTCGGCCCTCGAAAAGAAAAGCGGATGGGGCGCTCCGGCCATTCTAAAATGGCTGCTTACTCCTCCGGCCATTGACTTGCATGCCCGTTCATAAAGTTGACGAGATCGTTCGTAGCTTCTCATTGTTTTTACTCCTGATTGTCCTCCAAACTGCAAAAACGGCCGCACGTCATCATTTGGCTTGTGTCGTTTCGGCCTCATCAAACGGAAACATCCCGCTTCGGATGTTTCTGTATTCAAATTGCGTCAGATCTACGCTGGAAAGTCCCGGCGAGTTGACCTCGATGATCTCACCCGCGACCCGTTCGTATGCCGCGCGGAATGCGACAGCTGATTTCAGCACGATGATCTTTTCGTGCTCCGGCTCTATCCCTACCGACCTGAGTTGTTCCAGGTTCCACGGCGGCATCTTTTTTTCGGTTATGACGATCTTGATCCCATCCGATTCGACAACGGCGGTCCGGCCCATGTCCTCAACAATGCCGTCGCGCATATGGCCGCGATTCCGAAAAATACCATCCGATATCAGCTTTACGGTTGCGGAAATTTCGACAGGATCGCCATGAAAACCGTCGGTTTTTCCGCCCACACTCAAGCTGGCCGTCTGGCCGATACCTGCCGCGATCGAGGCAGAGACCGACTCGGGATCGGCGATGATCACAACCGCGGATTCCGCTTTTTGTTCCAATAGTTCCCGCAGAATAAAGGTGCTGTCACCGGGCGTGCCGGCACCAATGTTATCGCCAACATCCGCCAGGATCACAGGATGATTCCCTGATTCGATCGCTCTTGCCACCGCATCCGACACGCCGGACAATCTCGGAGTAAATTCCTCCCTAAGAGATTCAAATCGGTTTGAGATGGCCCGGGCATGCTTGACCGCGGCCGCTGGGTCATTATTTGTCACCACCACGATCGACGGCCCGATCTCAGGCACGTCCGAGTAGGCAAAGCCGCCCGCTACCGTCACCGAAAGCACGCCGTCATTGTTTTCGATCTCATGGGCAAGCGAGATCAACTGCCGCATCGGTTCTTTGTCGGTCAATTGAACATTCGGCACTACGATCATCGACGGCTTTGCGATCGCCATGACCGGCTTGATCTCTCCCCGCACAGTGCGGACAAGCAGGTCGGCCGCTTCAAACCCGCGTTCGACCTGGTCAACATGCGGATAGGTGTCATAGCCGACGATCGCATCCGCCTTTTCCACCATCAGTTCCGAGATGTTTGCGTGAAGGTCAAGCGTAGCGACGATCGGAATGCCCGGCCCTACGAACTCGCGGAACTTTGACAGGATGTACCCGTCACCATCGAGCGCTTGCTCGGCGACCATTGCACCGTGAAGAGCAAACAAGATTCCGTCGATCTTCCCTGCTTCTTCTATCGCCCGTTGAACAATAGAAATAAAAAGATCGAGCGTCTTTGCTTCAACCGGGGCGGTCGATAATCCCCAAGCCCAAAGCGTCGGGACCATTTCAAAACCGAATTCCTCCGAACCCTTGATAAACCCGGCCATTTCGCTCGTCGTCCCTCGAAGCTGCTCAATAGAATCGCGGCCGTCGAGAAACAGAACGCTTCTAAAGGATTCGAGGTCGGTCGCCACGTTCGAGAACGAATGCGACTCGTGATAAATTCCTCCGACAAGCACCTTCATAATTACGAACTAATGCTCAGCCAATAACCCGATGCCAATATCTCCGATCTGAATGAATTTGACCGGCCCCGCTGTCGTCGCCGAACCGGACGACGCAGTCTTCAACCCGTGCCCGGTAAGTATGCAGACCGCTGATTCATCATCTTTTATGAACCCGGTTTCGAGGGCCTTCAGATAGCCCGCCGTTGAAACGGCCCCGGCGGGTTCGACATAGATTCCTTCCTTTCGGGCCAGCGACGACTGTGTATCAAGCACTACTTCGTCCGACACCAAAAACCCGCGGCCGTTAGATTCAGAAACAGACCTCACAGCCAGGCTTGCGTCGATGTCCACCTGTACGGCCAGGCCGCTGATCGATGTGGTCGTTATTACTTCGCGGGCCGATTTGGCATTTTCGTTGACCGCCGATACAACCGTGTCATTGAGCTCAGGCTGCACTGCATTGAGTTTCGGAAGCATCTCGATCAGGCCTCGCGCTTTCAGGTCCCTAAAACCTCTCCATATCCCTGACAACAAACCGCCGCCGCCGACCGGCACGAAGATGTGATCGGGAACGCCGCCAAATTGTTCAACGATCTCGTAGGCGATCGTCTTGACGCCTTCCATTCCGTCCGGCGAATATTTGTAGGCGGAAATGACCAGCCGCGTCGAGCCTTCGTCCGCCAACTGCTGAAGCCGCTCAAAGATGGGAGCCGACAGTTCATTAGAAACGCCAAAATCCTTGACCCGAAACACCTCTGCACCGTAAACGAGCATCTGATCGAGCTTCGCGGCCGGCGTGATCTCGTTCACAAAGAGCAAGCATCTGATTCCATGTCGAGCGGCATAGGCGGCCAGGGCTGCTCCGGTGTTGCCCGACGATGTTGCGATAAAGGCACGAATTCCCTGCCGCTTCATCAGTTCGGTCTCGAGTGCGGCAAACCGGTCCTTGAAAGAGCCCGTGGGGTTAAGCTGCTCCATTTTGAAATAAAGCCGCGAGTTCCCGCCGATGCTCGAGCTTTTGACCAGCGGCGTATTTCCTTCGCCGATGCCGTCCACGTCTGATGTGCCGGCGAGCGGCAAATACTCGATGTATTTTTTCAGTATCGAGGCCATAAAGTGCCGCTTCACTTTTCAGACAACACCCAAGCTCGGTTGAACCGGGCCGACCGGATCGCCCGCCCGGCCCCGTCCGGCAATTGCTCTTGCCAGACCGCCACGAAATTCCCGGCGGTATCCTGTGTTATGCCGGGATACGATATCTGCGGGCCGTCGGACCGGGCGACATCCTTCGGACGCGACCAGCTTTTTCCACCATCGGCCGAAATGGCGACGCTCAACGGGTAGCGGTTACGCGGCGAGTTGTTCCAAATGGCAATGATCTCATTAGAATTTCCGTCCAGGCGCCATAATGATGCCGGTGTATTGTGCCCGTGGAGTTTCGTCCGCGCCGGTTCCGACCATGTTTTCCCGCCATCGGAACTTCTTGATTCGTATAAATATTCCGTTCCCGTGCGAAGGAGCATATACAGATCTCCGTTCGCAAGTTCGACGATAGCCGGTTCAACAACGCCGCCGGTCGAGAACGGCGTAACTTTCGGAACGAACAAGTGAAGGTCAACATGAGCCGTCCAAGTTGCGCCATGGTCCTTTGACAAAAGAACGCCGGCCTTCAGGTCCATCTCGCCTTCGGTCTTTGCCGGCGTGCCGCGTTCGGCCCATATGTCGTAAGAAGCCGGCATTACAAGCGTGCCGTCCTTTAGCTTCAGGCCGATGTGACGCTTGCCGACAAAATATTTGAATCCTGTCTTGATCTCGGTCGGTTTTGACCAGGTCTTTCCGTCGTCTTCGCTTACCGTCATCCAGACTTCGCTCTTGGTGATCTTGTTTGGCGGCACGACGGTCGAGGGAATTACAAGGATGCGCTTGCCGTCTATTATCAAGCTGGGATCGCCGTCGAATTGTCCCGGCGTGTCGATCGCGATGACCGGTTCGCTCCAGGTCTTCCCGCCGTCGTCCGACGTTGAAACGTCTATCCGGCCGTCACTATTCTTCGGGCCGCTCACCGACCAGGCTGTGATCAACTTTCCGCTCTCGGTCCGGGCAATGACCGGATATGCGTTAGTTTCACCCTTAACCGACGGAAACCGGACGGTTCCCGACCAGAAAAACGGCTGCTCCCCGGCATTCTGGGCGAAGCCGGCGATCTGAAATGCAAAAAGAAGAGCGGCAGTAACAATACCTCGGATCCAAAATTTCATGATCATTTTTCCTATTTACCGAGCAATCGCGCGCGAAGATCGTCCAGTGTAAATCCTCCGGCACGAATGCGGTCCATAAATTCCTTTTCGTCGTGCCGTACTTTTGCAATTTTTTCGGGCAGTTCGTCGAGTTTCTCGAACGGGACCTGGACCAGGCCGTTTATGTCGCCGTGTATGATGTCGCCCTGACGAACGGTCATTCCGTGTACCTGCACCGGCATTCCTACCTTGGCAATCCGGCAATAAACATGACTCGGCGAAGTGCCAACGGCAAAAGTGTGAAATCCCAATTGCCTGACCTCGTTAAAATCTCTGACATTGCAGTCAGTTACAAGGCCGATGGCACCAAAATTTTGAAGCAGCGTCGTCATCACATCGCCTGTATGCGACGCAAACTCACGATGGCCGCCGATCTCTTGAATAACGACAACGACCGGCTTTGGGCTTGCTTCAACGGCTTCGTACAGACTCATCGTGATCTCGGGGTCACGCGGTTCCATTTTTGTTACCGTCTCTATCTGAACGGTCACGGCGTAGCCGGCCATTGGGCCAAGCTCCGGATACAGGCACTTGATCTTGCTCGAAGTAAAGTTCTCCGACCCCGGCCGAACATCGAGCAGTTCGATCGCGTTGCAGACGGTCGGCGTATCGATCGTCTGAAGAAATGAGATGATATCGTTCATTTTTATTTGTTTTCGACAGAAAAATTTAGCTGAGAATTGTCCTCACGGAGTGGATCCGCATCTGGCCGCCGTTTGCGATCAACAATCCCATGAACGTCAAGCCGAATACTTTTGAGGTCTTCAATTCTATCCGTTCGCCGTTGTTGATCGAGATGCGGGCTGTCGCCGACGCCGCATTGTATTGCACCGAGATATTCACGTCCTCTCCCGGCTTAAAGGTACCGGGGTACAACTTTTCTTCACCGATACGGTGTGCCAGATAAAAAAACTCGGTGGTCCGTCTGTTGTTCTGCCGCCGGTCCGGCTGGCCGGCGGCCACATATATCTTGTCGTCGGAAAGTCGCAGCCGCAGGCATGCGTCGGTCGGGTCACGGGGCGAAAGCAGCGTGTTCCCCAAAAGAATATATCCGTCCGATCTGCCTGACTGCACCCTAATGCGGATCTCGCCGTCCGATACAAATGGTATGTTTCTGACGATACCGGCGGCGTTCTTGTTTTTAGGATTCTGTTCGATCTCAAGCCAGAGCGAATCATCAGCGGCGAGTATGTACCGCTCGACCGCCGCGGCCGCGTTCGGCCCCGGATCGATCGTATGCCAGCCTGTACGTCCGTCTCTCAGATCTGCCGTAACGTCTTTTGACAGGATCCAATCCCTGCTTACCCGAGCAAAAGTCGGCCGGTTATGCCGCGACCAATTTCCCTTGTTATACGAGACCGCCAGGTCACCTTCCTTTGTTTCGGTAAGGTAAGAATAGGTCACGTGAGGTATTGAAGCGTCAGGATCATCTGTAAAATCGGTAAAATCCAGTTCGCGCAAACCTTGAAATGTCTTTCCATCTTTTGTCAGCCCGAGCAGAAGGCTTTGGCGGGCGTAGTTTGAATGCGTGTGATCGTTCCACGCGACGGCGATCTCTCCGCAGCGAAGCCTAAGCGCCGTTGCGGGCGCATTGCTCGACGGCAGGGCCGACTCAACGGCATGCGTCCAGGTCAAACCGCGATCGCTTGAAAATGACTCCCAAAGAAATCCCGTCTGTGCTCTGATCAGCATCCATAGTCTGCCGCCCGGCAGCTCGACGACGGTCGGCTCGCTCGCTCCGCTCTCAAATCCGCCGCCTCCGGTCCTTAGCACACTTGCCGACCGCTTCCAGTTCTTACCGTCGTCGTCGGAGTACATCACGGAAACAGCGAACTGCGATTTCACGTTTGTAAGAAAGCAGAACGGATAGATCAGCCTGCCGTCCCTCATTTGTTCCATCGACAGGATGTCGCCCTGATATCGCTCGCCGGTCAGCATTTTCGCGGCATTGCTCCACGTCTTCCCTTCGTCATTCGAGCGTTGGATAAAGACCTCGCTCAGGGATTTCTCCGGCGTGCCGGTCTCATAATCATAGCCGCTGTAACGAACGAAAATGTGCAGAAGCGTCCCGGCCGCCGTCTGGCGGATGTTATGGGAAAGGAGCGAATATTCCGTTGTGCCTTGCTGCAGGACCATGGGTTCGCCCCAGCTTTTCCCGCCGTCAGTTGACCGCCGCATTACAAGACGCGAGATCGACCACATCGATCTTGAAAGATACGGTGCCTCCGGTTCAGTTGTTACCCAAAGCAGATCTCCGTTCTTTAGCGCCGTGATCGGCCCGCTTCGCGTTGCCCTGTGGCCAAGGTCAAGCGTAAGGCGTTCCATTTCGCCAAAGACCGGGACCGACGCGAGAGCGGCAGCCGGCAGAAGCGGTCCCGCCGAACCTATGACAAGGCCCGCAATACCGCCTGATGCCGCCAAAAAATCTCTTCTCCCAAGTTTGTTCTTGCCCATATTCTTTCTCATCCAGCCTATCCCGCTGATATCCCAACTAAGCAAGGGTGGTCGTCATTGAATTGAATCGAAGTTTGCCGCCCTTTCCAACGAGTAAGCCGACAAAGGTTAGTCCAAATATCTTGTCCGTTTGAAGTTCAACGGTTTCGGCCTCTCCAATAGTTACCATCGCTTTGCTCTGCGAGGCGTTAAAACGCAAACGGACGTTCAATGCTGCTCCCGGCTCAAATGTTCCGGGATACGCGACCTCGTCTGTTATTTTGAGTGCCGGATATTGATACTGGGTCGAACGCCTATTGTTCTCGGTCGTTTTCGCCTTGCCGGCCCCGAGAAAGATCCTGTTGCCCCTGAATCGGATCCGAAGGCAGGCCTCGTCTGCGTTTCTCGGCGACAACAAACTGTTATTGAAAAGCAGGTAGGCTTCCGACTGCGGGGCCTTCACTTTTAGTTCCACTTCTCCGTCAGTGATCAGCGGAAGATTTTTTATAATTCCCGCCGCCGCGGCCTTACTTTTTGGATTCTGTTCGATCTCAAGCCAAAGAAGGCCGTCTTCCAGGATATAGCGTTCAACCGCAGCTGAAAGATTCGGGCCCGGATCGATCGTGTGCCACCCGGTCCGTCCATCCTTGAGGTCCGCCGTGACGCGCCTTTCCTTTAGCCAGGCCTTGCTCACGCGTGCAAAGGTCGGGCGATTGTGCCTTGACCAGTTTCCCTTGTTGTATGGGACGGCCAGATCGCCTTCGATCGTTTCGGTTAGAAATGCATATGTCGAATGCGGGATCGACGCGGCCGGATCATCAGGAAAATCAGTGAGATCGATCTCGCGCAGACCGCTGAAGTTCTTACCATCCGCCGTCAGGCCGACGACAAGGGTCTGTCGGGCATAATTTGAGTTAACGTGATCGTTCCACGCAACTGCGATCTCACCGCTCAGCAACCGCAGGGCAGTCGCCGGAGCATTGCTCGACGGCAGGATCGTTTCGGTCGCCTTCGTCCACGTTTTTCCGTTGTCAGTCGAGAACGATTCCCACAGATGTCCGGTTTGGGCCCGGATCAGCATCCATAACCTTCCATCAGAAAGTTCAACGACGGTCGGTTCGCTTGCTCCGCTTTCAAAA
This sequence comes from Acidobacteriota bacterium, assembly GCA_020846885.1. GTDB lineage: Bacteria > Acidobacteriota > Blastocatellia > Pyrinomonadales > Pyrinomonadaceae > OLB17. The sequence continues at coordinate 10,480 of JADLDC010000204.1, forward strand.
CCGCCTCCGCCGGTTGTAAGCACACTCGCCGAACGCGTCCATGTCTTGCCTTCATCATCGGAAAACATCACGGAAACCGCGAACTGCGACTTTACATTGGTCAAAAAGCAGAACGGATATACGATCCGCCCATTGCGAAGCTGTTCGAACGAGAGAACGTCGCCGTGATACCGCTCGCCCGTGTCCAGCTTCTGCGCGCTGCTCCACGTCTTTGCACCGTCGGCCGAATAGTGAAAGAACAGCTCTCTGAGCGACTTTTCCGGCGTTCCGGTCTCGTAGTCATACCCGCCGGAGCGTGCAAATACATGCAGGACCTTTCCCGACCGCAGCGTGCGGAGTCCGAATGACATGACCGAATATTCTTTTGATCCTCGCTGCAGGATATGTCCGCTGCTCCAGCTTTTGCCGCCATCGGCAGACCGCCGCATTGCGATCCGCGAGAGGCTCCACATCGACTTTGATAAATACGGCGCCTCGGGTTCGGTCGATATCCACAAAAGGTCTCCATTCTTCAGCGTGGCGATCGGTCCCGAACGCGGTGCCCGATAACCAAGATCAAGCGTAAACGGCTGCGGTGCCCGGATGACCGATGCGGCCGTTGAAGCGGCAAATGCCTGATCCGCGGCCGTGAGCTGACCGGCCGCGGCGGCTGCAACCACTCCGCCCGAAACGGTTAGAAATTGCCGTCTGCCAAATTCACTATTCGAACCCATGATCCTCCTTAAGCTATCGTCCAACCGCCGTCAACCACAAGATTGTGGCCGTTGATATGGCGGGCCGCATCGGAACAGAGAAAAACCACGATCTCGCCGATCTCTGAGGCGTCGATCAATTCTCTCTGGGGCATCGGCGCAAGCATGATCTTCTTAATGACCTCATCCTCGGAAATTCCATGATGTGCTGCCTGGCTTGCGATCTGCCGTTCTACCAAAGGTGTCCGTACATATGCCGGCGAAACGGCATTAACGGTCACGCCAGCTTCGGCGGCCTCGAGTGCCGCCGTTTTTGTTAGTCCTATAAGGCCGTGCTTTGCGCTTACATACGCCGCCTTGAACTTTGAAGCGACGACGGAATGTATCGACGCTATATTCACAATGCGTCCCCAGCCTTTCGACATCATTCCTGGCAGAAATTGCTGTGTGCAAAGGAACGATCCGCGAAGCATCACGTTCATCAGCCGGTCCCACTGTTCCAACGGAAACTCCCCCAACGAACTTACATACTGAAGGCCCGCGCAATTGATCAGGATGTCGATCTGACCAAGCTGACGGATCGCGGTTTGGCGCAGTTTTTCAACTTGATCGCTAATGCTAACGTCCGCAATGCATGTGACCGCGCGGCCCTCGACGGATGTCAGTTCCGCAAGCGAGATCTCCAGGGCGTCAGGTTGGAGGTCTGCCATGCAAACGGACGCTCCAGACGCCTTGAGGGCCGCGGCGATCTCGAGGCCGATGCCGCTCGCCGCTCCCGTGACAACCGCCGTCTTATCCGAAAGATCGATCGTCATAGGCGAGACTATCTGTCCAGCAGGCCGCGAATTACCGGCTCGAGTGCGTTTGCGTAATTTGTAAAACCGAGGTCGTTCGGATGCACGCCGTCAAAGGTTGCCTCGCCGTCATCACCGTACGAATTGCTGCCTTTGAAATAATGAAGATTTTTTATTCCGGCTTGCTCCAATCTATTGTATTCCTTCAGTAAACGCGTATTCTTTGCCCTTATCGTTGTGCGGGTTCCGGCATTCCAGATCGTTTGGGCGTAATTTGGATTTTCGACGATCAGGATAGGTGTTTTAGGCCGTGCGGCGCTGATCGTTTTGACAAAATCGAACGTTCGATCGGTGATCTCGGCAAACGACATGTTCGGCAGACAATCTATTATGTAAAGGTCGGGATCGAGTTCAGTCAAAAGCTGGGCCATTTCGGGTTCCATCTTGCAAAGCCCGGCAAAGCCGAGATTGATGACCTCACGTCCGAGCCTCCGGTTAAGCTGTGAGACCAGCGTCATACCGGGCCGCGATGCCGCACTGCCCTGTATGATCGAAGTGCCGTAGATCACAACCGGCTTTTTCCCGTCCGGCTTTGGCTTGCCGATCCTTGACCCGGCCGGGACGCCGATCTCGACAACGTCCACGCCGTTATAGATCGGAAAATAGAGCCTGAAATCACGAAGTTTCTTGGACAGATTCCGGACAAATGTCGTGGTCGTGTCCGGGTAAAACGCTCCTTCGTGGCCCGGCGGGCGCACCGCACTCGGCGGCTTGGCCGCGGCCCAAACCCATTTGTCAGCCTCCCTCATATACATATCCATGCCGGCAACACTCAATGAGGACAACGAAGGCGTATAGAAGCTTGGGTTGTTCAGCCGCCAACGAACAGCTATCAAGCTAGCATCGGTCGTGAACGTGACGTGAAGGCCGGCGGAGTTGCTGCCCCGCTGCCATACGTCCTTGTTAACCATGCTTTCGGCCTTTGCCGGCAGGCGGTAAAACGGCGTTTTGGTGGCGGAATCGGGCCAGCCTTTTCCCTCGATCCCGATCTGAGCGGCGCCATACCAGCTCATTTCGATCTTCTGTTGTGAATAGGCATCTATCGAAAAAAGCGTGACCAATGCCATGCACAAAAATCGTTTCATAAGCGCCTTCTCCCTCTTTTCTCCACGGCCGTTTCTATCGTTTACTATTGCCAAGCAGCGGCCTGATCGCGGGTTCCAATGCATTCGCATAAATGGTGTAGCCCAGATCGGTCGGATGAACGCCGTCCAAAGTGCCGTCGCCTTCACCAAACGAATGGCCGCCTTTGAAATAATGAAGGCCCGCGACCCGGTCTTTTTGCAGCTTATTGAATTGCTGTAAAAACGCCGCATTCTTTTCATTTATCAATTCACGCGCTTCTGTATCCCAGGAGGCGTGTGCAAAGTTGGGATGTTCGACCATCAGGATCGGCGTATTCGGACGCGCGGACCTGATCGTTTTAACGAAGTTCACCGTCCGCTGCGTTATTTCCTCCGCGGTCATGTTCGGCAGACAATCGATGACAAATAGTGCCGGATCGAGTTCGGCAAGCAGGTCCGCCAATTCCGGCTCCATTCTGCACAAACCGGAAAAACCGAGATTTACAACTTCTCTGTTCAGCCTTCTCCCCAAGATGGAACCGATGTTCATTCCCGCTCGTGATGCTCCGAATCCTTGTATGATCGACGTACCGTAGATGACTATCGGCTTGCCGGCGGGAGCGGGCACCGGCTTGATAACGGCCTCTTTTGGAATGCCTATCTCAACCCGGTCAACGCCGTTGTAAAGCGGCAGATACAGTCTGAATTCACGTTCCGCTTTTGACAGGTTCTGGACAAACGCGGCCTCGGTCACAGGCGGCGTCCCGACCGGGCTTCCCGCGGGCCTGGACATATTCGGCGGTTTGACAGCCGCCCACGTCCACCTGCCGCCTTCACGTACATAAAGGTCCATTCCGGCAACGCTGGCCGCCGAAAGCACTGGGGTCGAGATACTGGGGTTTCTCAGCTTCCAGCGAATGTTGATCTGAGCAGCGTCCGTCGAGAATGTCACGTAAAGCCCGGCCGAGTTGATCGAACGCTCCCAAAGTTCCTTGCTCACGGGCTTCTGCGCCTTTGAAGGCAGCCGGTCAAACGGAGTCTTTGTCTCCGAATTCGGCCAGCCCTTGCCGCCGATTCCAATGTCGGCGGTGTTATGCCACGTCATCTCAACAGTCTGCTGAGAGAATGCCTGGACTGACAAGATCGCAATAAAGGTCCAAACTATACAATTCTTCATATCCGAAAGGCCCGGCCTCCTTAAACTTCGGCAACTTCATTGTCCGCGGCAAGAAAGCTGAACATCACCGCAATCGCAAAGCCAACCAAAAAGGACGCCGGAATGATCCAGGTGAACGAGATGTTCTCTTCTAAACCGAAAATTGGTTTACCAAAGGCTATGAAAATACTCGTCATCACCGAAGCGATAAAACCAAGGATCGCCGAAGTTCCGTTCACTCGCCTTATAAGTATGCCGGCAAGGACGAAAACCGCGAGCGGGCCGACGAACAGGTTTACGAGCCTTCCGCTCAACTCGATCAGATTCCAATTCGTCTCACGCATCCCGAACGTGATCGCGACGGCCAGAGCCACACCGAATCCGCTGACCACGATCCCGACGAGGCGTTCAAGTACGAGATCTTTCTTGAACAACGCGACATGACTAAACTGTTTGGAAAGATCGCTGATCAGAACGCTCGATATCGAATTCATGCCTGAGCTCAAGCCCGACATTGCCGCCGCGAGCAGGCCGGCGATTATTAGCCCCGAAACGCCGTGCGGCAATTCCTGTACAATGAACTGCGGCATTGCCCGGTCGGCCATTCCCGCGATCGCCGCCTGAAACTCGTCCATCGGAACAGTTGACTTGTGATGATAGAACGCGAACAACGCCAGCCCGCAAATGACCAGAAACAATATCGAGGTCAGATTTGAGATCATGAAGACCCACACCGAACGTCGTGCTTCGCGAAGCGACGGCGTGCTCAAATATCGCTGAACGATCATTTGATCGGAGGTGCTGGTGCATATGAAATAGAACATCACCGACGCCATCTTTCCTACCGTGGTTACCCGCACGGTAGGATCGGCGCTGAAAGTAATGATCTCCGTTCTGCCGGCCTGCGAGAACGTTTCCCACCATCCGAGCGGCCCGCTGCCGATCGCGTATGCAACGTAGATCGGAATTATCAACGCGCATCCTGTAAACAGTGCCGTTTGAATAAAATCGGTCCAGATAACCGACCGCAGCCCGCCCGCCGACGTGTAGAAGGTGGTGATAACGCCAATGACCGCGATGATCAGGAAAATGTTCAGCCCGGTCACTTCCGAAACCGCGAGACTGGCCGTATAGATTATCGCCCCCATCCAGATCAGCGTTTTTACGGCAAAAACATATTCGCTGATCTTGGAAATGCGGAGATCAAAACGCTGGGCAAGATAATCGTACGCACTCGTGATCTTGAGCCGCATCAGTACCGGCAGGACGATGCGATTGATGATCGGAACGACAAGCGGCACAAACGGGTAAACAACAAAGAACCCAAGTCCATACCGGATCATCTCGCCCGGGATCGCCATAAAGCTTATGGTCGAAAAAAGCGAAAGGCTTCCGCCGACAAGTATCCAGTGCATGCCGCGGCCGCCAAGAAAAAAATCCTCGCGCGACTTTTGGCTTTTTGAAAAATACAGCCCGATCAACGACATCGCCGCCAGGTAGGCAATGATCACCGCAATATCGAGCGCATTTAATTGCATTGGTTAACGGAAACGGCCCTGTGAGTTTAGATCGGCGAACTGGCGGGGCCGATCACTTTTGATTTTCAGGAACTTCGCTATTCTTTGCCCATATCTGCCACGCTTCAGTCAGCTTCTTCACCATTTCCGGATGCTTGGCGGAAACATCGTTCGTCTCTGTCCGGTCGGCATCCATGTCGTAGAGTTCCCATTTCTTTGCCGTGACGCCCCAGACGAGCTTCCACTTCCCGATCCGATACGCCCTTGATCCGTAAAGGAACCAGCCCAACTCGCGCTCCTTCGAAAACTTTCCGCCTTTAAGGACCGGCATCAAACTCTTGCCTTCGACCGGGATGGTCTTTGCTCCGCCGCGTTCGGCCGGATACTTTGCTCCGGAAACTTCCATAAACGTCGGAAGCAGGTCGATCAAATGTCCTATTTCGTTCGTGATCGTGTTCGGCTTTATCTTTTTATTCCATCGAACTATCATCGGCGTCGTCAGGCCGCCTTCGTATGTCCAGGTCTTGTATCGCCGAAACGGCGACGATTGAGCGGTCGCCCAACCCGGCCCGCAGAAAACATACGAGTCTTTTGAGCCGAACTTCTTACCTTTATTGTATGCCCGATATTCTGCGTACTTCTCGGAGCCCGGCGGTATATCACTTGCACAGCCGCCATTGTCTGAAAAGAAAACAACGATGGTGTCGTCATCTATACCCGTCTCTTTCAAGGCCGCCATCACTCGCCCAATGCTCTGGTCCATTCGGTCAACCATTGCCGCATAGACCTCCATCTTTTGGATCTCCCACGCCTTGTCCTCAGCCGAGATCGACTCCCAAGAATCAACTTTGAGGTCGTAGCGCCAGTTCCCCAGCTTCGGATCAGGATCAGGAAGCCCCCATTTTTCTGAAATTATTCCCAGCTCTACCATCCGCTGATGGCGTTTCTTTCTGAGCACATGGTAGCCGTCGTCATATTTCCCGCGATATTTTGCAATGTCCTGCGGCAACGCCTGCATCGGGTAATGCGGTGCAAAATGCGCGAGGTGCAGAAAGAACGGTTTTTTAGCTTTGGCAAATTTCCTGATCTGAGCTATTGCATGGTCGGTTATCGCGTCAGTATCGTAATAGTTGTCCGGAACACTCTTGATAACATCCGCGTTATGCACAAACGGCTGTTTCGGGCCGGCGTGACTAACGAATGGCGGATCGGGCGCCGACGGATCAAAGTGATTTACCGCACCTATCATCGACCCGTAATATTCGTCAAAGCCGCGGTCGATCGGCCGGGTCGGTTCACCGCCAAGGTGCCATTTGCCGCTCATCGCGGTTGCGTAACCGGCGCCCTTTAAAACTTCCGCAACCGTGGCCATGTTCGGCTTCAACAACCCGCCCGGCTTGAATCGCGGGTGCACGCCCGTCAGCATTGCCACGCGGGAAACATTGCAGACGGCACAATTGAAGAACTGTTTGAACCGCATCCCCTCGGCCGCGATCTTGTCCAAATTTGGAGTAGCGATCTCGCCGCCGTAACAGCCAAGATCAGCAAACCCCAGATCATCCGCAACGATCATGATGATGTTCGGCGGGCTTTTTTCTTTCGCATCCGCCGAATCGCCCAGGGCCGTCAGTGCCAATGCTCCGACACCCGAGCCAATAAACGTTCTGCGGTCGATCTTGTTTTTCGTCATGATCTAGAATTATGAGGAGCCGGCAAATTTCGCGGCTCCATTTCAGTCCTAAGTTACCGATCGTTAGAAAAGGAACCTGATACCAAGTTGAACGCTTCGGTTGTCGCGCTGACGCGTGATCATCGCTCCCGACGCATTTGAGACGAAATAGTTGAGGCTTGGCCCAAGTAGATTGACTCTATTGAAGGCATTGAATACCTCGCCTCTCAACTGCAGTTTCATTCGCTCGCCGAATTTCACATCCTTGTGCAAGCCAAAGTCAAAGCTTACGAGGTCCGGGCCCCAAATAATGTTTGGCGGGGCGTTTCCGTTGACGTTCGTGGTCGCGGAATTAACAAAGCAATCATAATCAAACCATCGCTCAACGGTTCGTTGATCTGCCGGAAGATTACCGTCGCAGATCCGGTCAGGGGCCCGGCCATTCGCTCCCCTTACACTGAAAGGCTGGCCGGTTTGGACCGTGGTGATCATATTCATGCGCCATCCGCCAAGAATGGCGTTGACCGTCGGATTCCAATTGTTGCCGAATGTCTTCCCTTTTCCGAACGGCAGGTCGTACGAACCCGAGAAAGTAAATCGATGCCGAACGTCAAAGTCCGCGTTTGTCCTGATCCTTGTGTACTTGTACGTCCCGGGATTTTCCGGATCGATCTCGTCCAGATTCTCGTCGATATGATCGTTTGATGCTTCGGCGATCGCATGTGACCATGTATACGCCGCCAGGAAGCTCAACCCATCCTTGAACCGCTTTGTCATTTTTGCCTGAAGGGCATGGTAGCTGGAATTGAATCCTTTCAAACGAAGGCTCACAACATTACTGCCGCCGCCCGACACCCAGCCTGGATTATGGGATGAGATCTTTGCCAACAAGACCGGATCATAACTTCGCATTGATCCCAATCCGTTCAGATTGGTTCCTTTCGATCCGACATAAGAGGTTTCCGCAACGACGCCCCATCCGAGTTCTCTTGCTATCCCAAGATTCCAGTGCTGAACGTTCCCGGTCGGGTAGTAGCGCGGATTGAGCCACGTGTTTCCGGGCGATGCGGGTGCAGTGAGGGGAAGTTCAAATGGCTCCTGGTCCATTGGTATCAAATGATTGATCCGGTCAGGCTGCAGCGAAGCCCTTGTCCGCCAGAGGAATTGGCTGCTGAACGGGGCGACGAATGAACCGTAACCGGTGGTGTACAGCGTCTCGCTATTGTAAACCATGCCGTATCCACCTCGCACGACAGTTGAATTGCCCTTGAACAGCCTATAGGCGAATCCGATCCGCGGCCCGAAGTCGAACTTGTTGGCGTCGAACGGTGTATTTGGACCGCCCGTTTCGTAATTGAACTGAAGGTCCTGCAGCAGCGCCGGGTCTGTTCGCTCCGAATACCATGGCATCCCGGTTTCCCAATTAAGGGTCATGAACTTGCCGTCTTTCGAAGCGAATGGAGGCTCAAAATCATATCGCAGGCCGAGATTGAGCGTAAGCCGGTCGTTGACCTTCCAGTCATCCTGAAAATATAGGCCGATACTCGTTCGTGTCGATCGGGCATAGGTAGAATCACCAAAACTATAGTTGGTATAAGATGAGACGCCGGTCAGCAGGTCTGCAAAAGTATGGCCCGCAACTCGATAGTTCAGATTGTTCGCGGCACTTCCGGTTTCGCTGAACCCAATATAGTAGGCCCCGAACCTTGCGACATCATAAAGCCAGCCATAGTCTTGCGCTTTGATATCCGCACCGAACGAGAACGTGTGTTCGCCTTGAACATACACCAGGTCCTCGCGCAGGTACCAGGTGTTATTGTCCCGCATATTCGGGCCCTGTACGCCAAGGGTCATAAACCTGTTCCCGACTGTATAGAGCTGTACACGCGGAAAGCCCGTGATGTCATCGCCTTTCTCATTCCCCAACCAGAAACCGTATTCCGCGGCGTAGTTCTTGTCCGACTTTGCATGCTGATAGCCGTTGTCGCTCCACGTGTAATTGAACTTGGTGTCGCTGACGAGAGTTCGCGTTAACGGTCGGGTATATCCTATGGCTATCGTTTTGCCGTAGTCGTAATAATTCTGGTCCGCAAATTCCGTTATGCCCGGGATCACATTGTCATACTTTCCGTAATTGTAACTGCCGTTCAGTGTACTTCCGTCTTTGAAGTTGTGATCGAGTTTGATCAGATACTTGTCTGTGGTCCTGTTGCCGCTCTTGAAAACCCGCAAATTGAAGATCGGGTCGTTGAAATTCGGTTCGGGAATAAGGTCCATCAATCGTACACCTAGCGGATTGATAATATTTGAAGGAAGGATCTTGCTCGGGATCACGACCTGCTGGCAGTGTTGGGCCGAAGTTGGCGGCGTGGTTTGGGTCGGCGGAAGGACCAACGGCAGGTTCGGGTTCGGACAGGTGGCGGTAACTGTGTACTGGAACGGATTTACAATAACGACCGGTTGGCCGCTGGCACTATATGGGTTCAGCGTCTGACTGAAGTTCCCCGTACGTTCAAGTGCGGTCGGCGCAAAGCCTTCGATAAACTGGCCCGGCTTTTTCTGCCGATAAAATTCGGCACTAAAGAAAAAGAAAGTGCTGTTTTTGATGATCGGGCCGCCGATCGTCCCGCCAAATTGATTCTGAATATAGCTTGGGCTGTCCTCGCGGGTTCCGGTATAGAAATAAGGAAGAGCGTCCAGGGTCTTGTCTCTATGAAATTCGTAGAGCGATCCGCTGAACTTATTCGTTCCGGATTTTGTTACAACACTTATGACGCCGCCGCCCGCTCGTCCGTATCGTGCCGAATAAAGGCTTGTTTCAACCCGAAATTCTTTGACGGCGTCGAGCGCCGGAGACGAGACCAATTGGCCGAAATAGCTGTCGGTAGAGTCAGCCCCATCGACGTAGTATGAGTTGTCTCTCGATCTTGCCCCGCCAAAACTTGCCGAAACGCCCTTGCTGTCGATCGCACCGGTCTTTCCGCTTCCGGTCGAAACTCCCGGAACAAGGCCCGAGAGTTCGATGAACTCACGCCCGTTGAGCGGCATGTTCTCGATGATCCTTTCGTTGATGACCTCGCCCAGAGTCGGATTCTCGGTGTTGACCCCTCGATTCGCATCGTCGGTGACTATCACCTCTTCGCTCACCGACCCGACCTCCAATTGAATGTCTTCCCGGTGCAGTTGGTTGACATTGACCGTCGATTGCAGGATCTCGGACCGCCTAAAGCCGGCGGCTTCGGCCAGGATCCGATAATTTCCGGGTTGAAGAAAATCAAACCTGTAATTCCCGTCCGAATCGGTCGTAGTATTCCGACGGACACCCGTGGCGTTATTGGTGATCGTTACCGCTACAGAAGGCACAACCAGTCCGTTCGGATCTTTCACGGTGCCGACAACGGCTCCCTGATTGGCAGTTTGCGCAATACAAACGCCTGCGGCAACAAATACGATTAGGATCAGTTGGCCCACTAACTTTTTCATGGCTGTTTTCTCCTGAGAATCTGGAAAGATTTTAAAATACCGCTTGTACTCTTGTCTTGATCGCCTTGGGTTCAAATAGTGCCGACAGTGAGTGATCTTAAGGGCAATTACACCTTTCCTGCCACCGTTCGAACTGCCTATTGGGGAGCGATCAAAGAGATCAAAAATTGAGAGGGATACCACGCTACCGCCATCTCGTTCGAGTTTTATGCCGGTCTATGTCCGGCATCTCGATCGACGGCTGTCTGGCGAAAACTGTGATCACCTTGGAATATGATCCGTCGATGAACTGAGTCTGGCGTTACAGCTTTCGGGGCGACAAGATACGGTTACAAATTGAACTTAAGATAGTTCCTCTTCTATGTAAATAGCTTTTTGGCCCGATCGGCGGGTTTGGTTCAGTCGGCTGAACAGCGGGAGAATCTATTCCTAAACTTCCTGCCAAGCATTTTTTTCGATCGATCTTATCAATGCGTCCGCGACCCGCAGCGCGTTGATTCCGTCATCGACCGTTACCTTACATTCGATATCTGAGTTGATCACGTCCAGAAAATGCTCTATTTGTTTGAGCATCATTGAATCGAAAGTTTCGGCGATGTCGTAAACCCGTTCAAAATCGTCCTCATATTTCTGCAAGGTGATCGATGTTTTTGTCGCATTGATCGTGAGAACGCCTTCGTCGCCGATCATCGTGAAAGCTCTGGTTCCGGGAGACAATATATAGTCTAGATGTGCCGTGCCCGAGACGCCGGATTCCATATCGAAAAGTGCATTCACAACATTCGGTGACTGTTTCTTTTCACGATTTCCCGATGTGTGACTTATTCCGACGACTCTCTTTACTTTGCCGAGAAACCATTGCAGGTAGTCCCATTCATGGCTGTAATCGACAAACAGCTTGTTGATCTCAGTCTGGCTGAAGCGGTTCTTTGCCGCAACCAGGGTGTTGTACGAGCCGAGCAAGATTTGAAACGAGACGATCTCGCCGATAATGCCGCGATCGACCATTTCCTTTGCCTTCAAGAAAACAGAGTTGTGACGAAGCGGATAGCCGACCAATACCTTTGCTTTTGCTTCTTTGATGGTTGTGATCAAACTATCGCACTGTGTGACATTCTCGGCGATCGGCTTTTCGATCAATACCGCGGCACCTTTGCGACATGCCTGTTCGGCCTGAGAAATATGAAATTGATCCGGGGCCGCGATAATAAGTCCGTCAAGGCCATATTCGAGCAGCCGGTCGAAAGAATCCGTGGACGCGGCAACACCAGGCAATTCCATTGCGGCTTTGCGGTGTGATTCGACCGGATCCGCGACATAGATATCCACCCCGCCCCGCTGCGACAACAGCCGTGTATGCCTAAAGCCGATCGAGCCAATGCCGGAGACACCGATCCGAAGGCGTTTACTATTTTCCGACATAATGTTTAGACGTTATGGAACAAAGGATCTGCAAACCGGACTCTTTTCATCAAAGACCCCAAGGTCATCGAACATCTTTTTCGCAAGGAACAAATGACCGTAAGCATTCGGGTGAATGCTGCCGTCGTTCAGTAACATTTGCAGCCTGCCCGCTGTTCCGATCTCTTTTTGCCAGTGAGCATAATGATCGACCAACGGAAGTTTGTGTTTGATCGCAACCTCACGGATCGTTTCTACATAGCCCGGAAGGCCCGCACGCTCTTTAGCACTTGGAAAATGGATCAGATTGGGCGTGTGCAAAAGAAGCATTGCCTGTCGCTGCTTGGTTTTTTCGACTAACTTTTCTAGAGAATCCTTGAAGCCTTTTCGCCCTGCCTCTCCGTTTCGGCAATCGTTCATTCCCATCTTGAGCGAGACCACTTTCGGCTTAAATTGAAATATTCGCCATTCGTCCCGGCCCAAAAGGCCCGTCATGGTGTCGCCGCTGATTCCGGTGTTGATGACAATATCGGCCATACGCCGCAATTCCCATCGCACCCTTTCGGCAAAATGTTCAACGTAGCTTCGATGGCCAAATGTATGAAGGGCGCCGTGTGTGATGCTGTCGCCGGTAAAGACCCAAACGGCCGGCTCGCCGCCTTTCAGTAAGGCCTTTAATTCTTTAAATGCGTCGTCTTCCGTTCTGATGACATTACCCATCGCTGTGTTGGCCGCGATCGCCGCGGCCCCGGCTGATGCAATGAATCCTCTTCTGTTCATTGTTTTGCTCGCTCTATTATCGCAGTCAAAAGTTATTTCTGTTCTCGATCAAGATGGTGCATGGTCAGTTGTGCTACGCAGTCTATCTCAAACAAAAGTGTGGGCGGCAAGCAGTTCGTTATCGTCGTTCTTGACGGAAACGGTTCAGAGAAAACTTCTCTGTAAAGCCGGTTAAACTCCGGCAGGTCCTCGTCGCGTCTCACAAAACAACCGACCTTTACGATGTCCGCAAGTGTCGCTCCACCAGCCGCGAGGATCGTCCGCAGATTGTCAATGGACCGTTCAAACTCGTCGGCGAATGTCCCCGCGATTATCTCGCCGGTTTTCAGATCAACAGACGCCTGGCCCGACACGAACAGCAGATCGCCAACACACATCGCGTGCGAGAACGGCAGCTTGAGATCGCCGAGTATTATCGGTTTCTTCATAATTATATTATGCGGCCAACACTATGCGAATGTCCCTTACGTTGGTTCCGGTCGGGCCGGTCTCAATGGCCGCGTCGAGTTTCTTTAGAAACGTGAAGCTGTCGCTTTCTTCAAGATATCGTGCGGGATCAAGGCCCTGTTCCCGGGCGGACTTGATCGTTGTTACATCGACCACTCCGCCCGCCGCCGGGCTGTTCCCGTCAATGCCGTCAGTGCCCGCACTTAGTATTGTGAAATTTCGCAATTCGTCGTTTTCTTCGGCGAGCATTCCGGCACGCAGCACCGTTTCACAGTTTCGTCCTCCGATACCGCTTCCCCGGACCTCGCAGCCGAACTCTCCGCCAGATACAAAGCATGCCGGCTTGCCTTTTGGAACGGAGTTTTTGAACGCGAGGGCCCGATCCAAAAGGCCTGACGTTCCATCCCCGATCATCTCGTCGTGATCGTCATCGTCGAACGCCGTTTCAAATCCAATTCCATTAGCAATTTTGGCTGCATGGCTGACCATCTGCCGATTGTCGAGCAAAACGTGAAAACGGCTGTCTATCGTCACGTCATGATGCACGCTTTCTCGTTCCCTGATCGATCGGGTGACGATTTCGGGTAACCGACCTTCGAGCCGGTATTTCTCTACGATCTCGATCGGGTCCGGAATTCCCGCACCCGGCAATAAACTTGGGCCTGATGCAACCGAGGTAATGTCGCCGGACCGTGTATCGGAAACGATTAGGCTGATCTGCTGCGAGTCGGCCGCGCTCAGCGCCAAACCGCCGCCCTTTACCGCCGAAACAGCCCGTCTCACAGAGTTTATCTCGGTGATCGAGGCACCCGATGTGACAAGTGCCCGGTTTAGCTCTCTTAGATCAGTCAAAGTGAGCCGAGGATCCCGAGGCAGCTCCATCATTGCCGAACCGCCGCCCGAGACCAGAAACACGACCGCGGCCTTTTCACGATTTGCCCGATCAAGCATCAAAAGGCAAGCCTTTGCCGCCTCGAAACTTTCTTCGCTGGGCAGCGGGTGCCCGCCAAAGAATTTCTGCCATGCCGAACCTTTCAGGCTAGTTCCGCGGGTCGGATCAGCACCCGAAACGACTCCCGCTTTGATATTTTTCCCTGCAGCACGATCAAACGCTTCCGCCATCGGGTACGCAGCCTTGCCGACCGCAACGACATAAATTGGCTGCGAAAGCGAAATGGCCGGTTCGCCGAATATCAAGAGGTCTGTGCCATCGGCCCGCAAAGCGTTTTGCACCGCGGCACCGGCATCAACACGTTTCAGTGCTTCGCTAAATATCGTCCTTGCCGCAAAGGTCAGCTCTTGATTTCGCCCCATCTAAATTCCAAGCTTTAGTTTTTTTATCTCTTTGATCAGCAGTTCGGCCTCGATCCGATGCCCTTCGCTGTTTGGGTGCATTCCATCAGTGAACAGTTCGTCCATAGATCGGCCGGTCTCTTTGCCGTAGCGATGGTAAACAGAAAAAAGATCGATGACCGGGACCCGATTCTTTTTGCCGATCGACTTCAAGGCCGCGACGTAATCCTTCTTCATAAAATTAAATCCATCCGGATCGGCCGGGTCGTATGGCGGCTTTCCATACATCCCGCGCAATTTCTCGGTCCATCGCGTCGGCAGCGGCGTAACGAGAATGACTTTCACATTCCCGGCTCGGAGTGTCGTGATCATTTCACTGAGATTTTTGACATAGTCCGCCAACGGAACCCGCGGGCCGGTTGCGGGCGGGTCTTTCCAAACATCCACTGCCGAATCATTATTGCCGAACTGAATGATGACAAGGTCCGGAGATTTGGCAAGCACGTCCTTCTCGAAACGCTTTTTGGCGTGGTCCGTAGTGTTTCCGCCGATACCCGCGTTTATCACTTCTACATTCTTACCCGAAAACGTTTCCCGCAGAACATCTGAATAAGTCACAACGCCCTTGCGCGGAGCAGTGATCGAGTCGCCAAATGAAACTATCGTCAGCTTCTTCGATTCGGCCGACTGTGAAAATGCGGCCAGCCCCATGGCCATTACAATGATCAGAACGCCGATCATATTTGTTTTCATCGTTACGATCTCCAGAAAATGGTCCGGCAATTGTTCTAAAATTCGATGACCTGACGAACCGCTTTTCCCTCGGCCAAACGGTCAAACCCAACATTGATCTCATCTAATCTTATAGTATGGGTCCGAAGCCTCTCGATCGGCAGCATTCCTTTCAGATGCATTTCTATGTACGTTGGTATGTCGCGGCTCGGTAGGCAAGAACCCATATATGAACCTTTAACCGTCCGTTCTTCCGCAACAAGGCTGAAGGCCGGAATAGTGAACATCTTTTCCGGATGCGGCAGGCCCGCTGTGATCGTCGTGCCGCCGCGTCTGGTTGCCTGATACGACTGGATCAGCACCTGTTCGCTGCCCACACCCTCGAATACATGGTCGGCACCACCAGATGTGATCTGTTTGACGGCCTCGACCGCATCAACCTCCGATGCATTTACGGTGTGCGTGGCCCCGACTTGCCGGGCGAGTTCCAGCTTGTCGTCGAGCCGGTCAACCGCGATGATCGGAAATGCCTTTGCATAGCTTGCGCCTATCACCATACTGAGGCCCACGCCGCCGAGACCGAAAACGGCCACCGACTCTTCGGCTTCGACCTTCGCAGTATTCAAAACTGCGCCAACTCCGGTCAGCACCGCGCACCCGAACAGGGCCGCGATGTCCAATTGCAATGACTTGTCGATCTTTACAAGTGATTCTCGAGCGACGACGGTAAGTTCCGAAAATGCAGAAACGCCCAAATGGTGATTGATCGCTGATCCCGGATCTGAAAAATGCCTGGCCCCCGAAAGCAGTGTTCCGGCGACGTTCGCTTTTGCTCCGGGCTCGCATAACGCGGCCCGTCCCTGAAGGCAGTACGAGCAGGTTCCGCATACCGGCACAAAGCTGAAGATCACATGATCGCCGGGAACAAGGTCCTTGACCGCTGTGCCTACTTCACGAACGACACCGCTCGCCTCGTGGCCGAGGACCATCGGCATCACCCGCGGCCTTGAGCCGTCAATTACCGAAAGGTCGGAATGACAAAGCCCGGCGGCCGCAAGTTCAACCAGGACCTCGCTTTCGCCCGGCCCGGCAAGCGTAATTTCCTCTACACGCAGCGGCGTACTTTCCGCATAAGGGAAAGGCCTTCCCATTTCTGTTAATACTGCAGCTTTGGTTTTCATCATTTCTGTTCGTGCCTCACATGGCCGATCACAATTCCCTTGAAACGCGAGGCGAGTTTGTCTTCGCCTGATGCCCCGTAAAATGTGCCGTCAGCAAAGATGAATTTCGTGTCCATTAGCGGCTGTGGAAGTTTCGAGATCAATTCATACTTATCCGACTTCGGAGAGTATCGATAGACCGTATCGAGGCCGGCTTCTGAGTAACCGCCGAGAAGATATACAAACTTGCCGTCCGCTCCGGCCCAAAACGCACGCATCGCGATGGGCATCTTCTTAATGCCGGTCCAGGTATTTGTCTTCGTGCTGAATCGATATGCATCATCCAGATTGCGGGGCGTTTCGCCCGCCTTCTGTGTTATTCCTCCGAACACGTATATGTCAGTGCCGACAGCGGCCGCGGAAAAGATCTGCCGCGGCCCGCCGGGAATGTCCGGCCCGCTGCTCCATTTGTTCGCTCTCGTGTCGTATATCCAAACATCCTTTGCGGCGGTCGTCACATCGGCCGGGTTAGAAGACCCTCCAAAAACATAGATCTTTCCCCCGACGGTTGCGTATGCCGGGAAAATAAATGCCGCGGGCGATTCACCTATCTTGTCCCAGCTTCCTTTTCGCAGCCGATAGACATCCGTGTTCGCCAGTCCATTGCCGTCAACGCCGCCAAGCAGAAAAATGTCCTTCCCTATCATGGCGGTCACGCCGTATCCGAAGGCTTTGGGCAGCGGTTTACCGGCCGACCATTTATTCAATTTTGGATCATAAAAACTTGCCTCATTGGTCCAGAGTTTTTTTCCGTCTTTCCAATAACTCCCGCCCGCAAGCCACAGGCCGCCATTCTGCCAGGCCGCAAAATAGCCGCCTCTCGGCAGCGGAATGTCTTCGCCGCGTTTCCATTCGATACTCATTTGTTCGCCCGTCGTCTGACCCAAGCACATTCCGAAATTACATAAAAGTAAGATCAGGAGCCCGACACTTTTCATAAACGACCTCCCAGATCTTCATCCCGGCCCAAAACCGGTGCGTCGGCCCCGCGTCCCAGAAAGAGGCTGACAATTGCCGTCACGCCAAAACCGACAATGAACGAGACCGGGATTATCCAAATGAAGGAAAGCTGCTGCTTGACGCCAAAGATCTGTTGGCTAAATCCGATATAAAGGCTTGTGAGAACTGATGCCGCAAATCCGATAAGTACAGAGATAGCGTTCGATCGTCTTAACAGCATTCCTGCAAAAAAAAGAATCGCGAGCGGCCCGACGAACAGATTTACGACGCGGCCGCTAAGCTCCACCAGATTCCATGTCGAACGCTCCATTCCGAGAGTGAATCCGATAGCGAGCAGAACACCAGCGCCGCCCATCACGATGCCGATAAGCCGTTCGACGACCAGCGGTTTTTGGAAAAAGCTGATCCAGGTTTTCTTTGGCTGGATCTTGGTGATCAATACGCTGGATATCGCATTCATTCCCGAGCTAAGGCCCGACATTGCGGCGGCGAGCAGTCCCGCAACTATCAGCCCGGCGATACCGTGCGGCAGTTCTGCGACGACGAATTGGATCATTGTTCTGTCCGCTGTTGCCGCGATCTGCTGTTGAAACTCATCGATGGGCAGCGATGACCTATACCTGTAGAAGGCAAACAAAGAGAGTCCGCAGATCGCAAGAAATACAACCGAGGCCAGATTCGAGACAATGTAAACCCAAACACTGCGGCGGGCCGCCTGCAGCGATGGCGTGCTCAGATATCGCTGAACGATCATCTGGTCAGATGAACTTACGCAAACAAAATAGAAGAAGACCGATGCCATGTTGCCCACGGTCGTCATCCGGACGGTCGGGTCAAGACTAAAAGTTGTTATCTCGGTTCGGCCGGCCTGCGAAAAAGAATCCCACCAGCCGAACGGCCCAACGCCGGTCGCATACATTACGTACATCGGTATCACAAGTGCGCAGCCCGTAAACAGCATTGTCTGGATAAAGTCGGTCCAGATCACCGACTGAAGGCCGCCAGCGGAGGTATAAAAGGTAGTAATGATCCCGATGACGGCAATTATGAAAAATATGTTCCAGCCGGTAACTTGTGCTACCGCAAGGCTTGCGGTATAGATTATTGCCCCCATCCACAGCAGGGTCTTAAGTACAAAGGTATATTCGGAAACTCTCGTTACACTGATATCGAAACGCTTGTCCAGATAGTCGTATGCGCTGCTGATAGGGAGGCTCATTATGATCGGCAGCACGATCCTGTTGATCACGGGAACTATAAACGGAACGATCAAATAAGCCACAAAAAAGCCAAGTCCGTATCGGATCATCTCGCCGGGCACGGCCATAAAGCTGATGGTCGAGAATAGCGACAGGCTTCCGCCGACAAGGATCCAGTGCATCCCGCGGCCGCCTAGAAAAAAGTCCGTTCTGGAATCGAGTTTTCGCGAGAAATATAGCCCGATAAGAGACATCGCTGCCATATACCCAACGACAACCGCAATATCAAGCGCGTTAAGCTGCATAATTAGTTTTTAGAAAGTGAGATCTAGTCGGACAGGAATTCGGCGACCAGGCAAACCGGATCGCCCGGATTTACCAAAGGATCGGACCGAAGGACGGCAACAATGCCGGAACTCAATGTCCTCACCTCTTCGAGCACTTCACCAAACAGATCGCGGACCTCACCGACCAGCCGGCCCTTTTCGACCCGGTCAAGCAAATTCACCCGCTGCACAAAAAAGCCGCCGACATTCACGGACTGTGTGCGGTCTATATCGCCCGATCCGAAGAGATGAAGTTTCGGAACGCGGACCGGAGCATCACGGTCTATTACCTTCAGATGCCCAAGCAGATTGAGCAGCGCATCGACATAGTATGGAAGCTCGACATTCGATATGCGCCGGCCGCTTGGCGATTCGACATAGAGCCACGGAATTCCCCGCTCGATCGCCGCGTACAATGTGCGGCCCGGACCAACGTCAGAGTGGCCCCACATAACCGGCATTCCAGTTCGAAACGCAGCGTCCTTCGATACTTTTGACGCTTCGGTCCCGCTCGCGTCATATCCCGCCATTGTCGGCATAAGCGAGGCCGACGCCGAATGCAGGTCAATAAAAAGATCAGCTTGAGGAATGATAAGTTCACCTAAATAGTAAGCGAGCCTCTCGGTAACGCTGCCGTCCTTTCGCCCCGGAAACGTCCTGGCGAGATTGAGCGAATCTATCGGGCTTGTTCTCTGAACGGCGCGAAAAGCGGGAAGGTTTGCGACCGGAACGGCGATAAATCTTCCGTTCATCGCGTCCGTTTCCAATTGACGAAAAACGTCCTGTATTGCCTGGACGCCTTCAAGCTCGTCGCCGTGGACCGCGGCAAACGCCACAAGCGTTTTCCCCGGTTTCAGCCCGTTTGCCACAAGCAGCGGAATGCCTATCTGCTCACCGCTTCCGGCCGGCGATATCTCCAGAAAGATGGAGTGCTTGCCGGCCCCGGAAAAGTCGGCGAACCGGAACTGATCGATCTCAATATTAATTGCCATTATCAAAGCCGTGATCTCTAAAAGATCGAACCGATCTGACCCACGGTCTGCGGGATCGAACCTTTGTTTATCTGCTCAATTGCGGCGTCGATATGCCGCTGGCCGCCGCTGACGGTAAAAAGAAAATGTCCGGGATAGAGCCCGTCGATCTTCGATCCGGCAAGTTTGCCGAGGTCTTTACGATAACCTTCCATGGTCGAGCCCGGAGCATTTATCAGCCCGATCACGCCGCCGTAAAAAAGCACATCGCCGCAAAAAAGATCGCGTGAACCGTTGATCTCGACGAGATAGCAAATTGAATCAGGACTGTGTCCGTCAACGCCTATCGCACTGAATTCGAGCCCCGCAACGCTTATCTGATCGCCATCCTCAACCGCCTGATCGACAACACAGTTCTTAAACTGAAACCATTCCGGATAAATGCCTTTCTCGATCGCCTTATCCAAACCGGCTTCCTCGGCGGTCCCCTGCTCAAGAAGGTCACGGCTGTTTGCCGAGAGATAGACCCTGCATCCCGTGCGTTCACGTATCTCTGCCGCACCGCACGAATGATCGAAGTGAACATGCGTCAGGAGCAATGCCTTGATATCGTCCGGATCAAAGCCTTCGCTGCGGATATTCTCGAAGATCATTTCTCCGTCGGTCCCGCCGCCGGCGTCGATCAGTACCAACCCGTCGGGGCCTTTCACCAAATAGACGTGACTGTCCCACCGCCCGGAAATTCCAAGCTGTAAACTGCCAACGAGATAGATATTTTCCGTTATCCTCATTGACCTGAACTTCGATCGACCGCGGCGAACGCCCGTGATATCTCAACGATCGTTCCCAGGTGCGCGCCCGTCAGATTATGCAGCATCGCCACAACCACCTTTTCCTTTGGATAGGCCCACAAATACGATCGTCCGCCGACATTCTCACCGGGATGGAAATAATAGGTGCGGCCTTCCTTGTCGCGGTTTATCCGCCAGCCCCAGCCGGTCCCAGTCTCTTTACCGTCTGACGTTTTTTGGGATGTGAACATCTTTTCCAACGTTTCTTTCTTCAGAAATCCGCTTTGAAGATGAGCCGAGCCAAACCTTGCCAGATCGTCGGCGGTGGACAACAGGCCGCCGCCCGCCCAATCGCAGCTTTGATCAATGTATGGTGCATTTATTACATTCTTGTTCGTATCCAGCGAATAGAAACGGCTTCGGTTCGGAACGATCCGCCGATTATCGTCAGCCCCGGTATTCGCCATTCCCAGCGGGCCGAAGACTTCTTTCTGCAAAAGATCGAGAAACTCTTGGCCGCTCGTTCTTTCAAGCATTGCACTAAGCAGGACAAACCCTTTGGACGAATATCCGAACTTTGTGCCGGGCGCGAATTCCAGCGGATCTGCCTGAAACCGGTTGACACCCTCGGTCACATTTTTGCAGTAGGTCTTTCGATCAAAGAACTCGTCCTTTTCCGGATCGGGATCACGGCGAAGATGCCTGATGCCCGATAAATGTCCGACAAGCTGCCGTGCGGATATCACAACGCCTTTCGATGGAAACTCCGGTACGTATTTTTGCACCGGCGCGTCCGGGTCAAGTTTCCCTTGTTCGTAAAGCCGGGCCATCGCCGCCGCGGTGATCGGCTTGGAAACGCTGGCGATACGAAACCGCGTGGCCGGCGTCACTTTCAAATTATTCTCAAGATCGGCAGATCCGAATCCTTCCGACCAGATGATCTTGCCGTCAACCGAAACCGCGACCGACAATCCGGGTATCGACTGTGCGGCCATCGTTTTGGCAATTATCTCCCTGCTCTCACGGACAGCCGCTTGATACCGTTCAGGAACTTGCGATCCCGCAACGCACGGAAATATCGCGCCGAGGACCAGCAAGGCCCAGAGGCCGCGGCGGAAGATACTCGGTCTCCGTTCGGTCATTCCGCCTGCCCTCTGGCGATTTCGTCAGTTATCGGAAGTCCTAGATCTAATAAGATCTGCCGTACTTTTTCACGTCCCTCGCTATCGCACGCTGCATATGGCGCGATCGTCGTTTTGTCGCAGATGCCCAAAAGCTGTAATGCCGCTTCAAACCCGCCCCATATCTCGCCATACTGGAAAATATCGCAGACCTTTTTTAAGTCGCGGCTCTTGGCAAATGCCGTGTCGTAGTCCTTTGCAGCGAACGCTTCGTAAAGATCGGCGGCGATCCTTGGCGCGATGTTGTGTGCGCCGCCTATCACGCCGTCGCCGCCCATCATCAGGCATTGCGGTATCAGAAGCTCGGTACCAAAGAACAGATCGAAATTCTCTTTTCCCGCAAAGGCATCGAAGAGGTTTGTCCAGCGGTTGCAATCCTGGCTTGTTTCCTTTAATCCGACGATGTTCGGCTCTTTGGCGAGTTCGACAAGGGACGCGACGTCAAGGTCCAGTTTTGTAAGATAGGGATTATTGTAAATGAACACCGGTACGCCCGAAGCGTTAGCGATGTCGCGAAAAAAGCTCTTTCCCTGCTCCTGTGTCAGTTTGTAGTAGTAGGGCGGGACCGCGGTCACATAATCGATCTTTAATTTTTCGATCTCCTTTATTTTCGAGATAACGCGTTTTGTCCCACTGTCTGAAACGCCGGCGATGACCGGTACGCGGCCCTTCACCTCATCGACGACGATATCGATCAGCCGTACCTGCTCGGCATCCGTGAGCAGTGCAAAGCATCCCATCGTCCCGTTCGCAAAAATGCCGTTCACACCGCCGTCGATCAGATACCGGACCAGGTTCCGAAGTCCTTTTTCATCGACCCGTTCGTCTTCCAATACCGGCGTTCCGATCGGCGGAATAATTCCGTTTAATCGCATAAATTCGTTACTCCCTAAATAGCGGTCCAACCACCATCGACCATTAAATTATGTCCCGTGATATACGCTGAAGCATCCGAGGCAAGAAAGACCGCCGCTCCCTTGATATCGTCATCGGTCGCCATTCGCCCAAGCAGGCTTTGCTTTGCGTAGTTTTCAATAAATATGTCGGGCTGGTCGGTTTGAAACCCGCCCGGGCTAATGCAGTTAACGCGGATCCCGAACCGGCCGTAATAGCTCGCGGCGTAACGCGTAAAATTGATCATGCCGCCCTTGGCAAATGCATAGTTTGCCGGACTTGTGATATCGGTGCCTTCGTAAATATTAAAATTCGGGCCGACCACGCCGTAGATCGACGAGATATTTACGATCACGCCCGACCGCTGTTTGATCATCTGTTCGCCGAAGATCTTGCACGACATAAAAAACCCGGTCGAATTGACCTTCATCGCACTCACCCAGTCCTCTTCGGTAACTGTCGAAGGATCGCCGCCGGCCCGAGCGACCGCGTTATTAAAGAGAATGTCCAGCTTTCCGAATTCTGAAACTACCTCGTCGCATAATGCCTGTATCGATCCGCTCGAACCAAGGTCCAGCACGGCAGCAGAGGCCTTCAGGCCCTCGTCACTAAGTTCGCCCGCCGTTTTTTGACATTGGTCCAAGTTGCGCGAAGCGATCACAACATGTGCTCCGGCCTCGGCAAGTGCACGGCTAATATGGACGCCGTAAATTCCCGCTCCGCCCGTCACAAGGGCTATCCGCCCGTCGAGCCTGAATAGATCGATCGTGTTCATTGCCTATTTATAAACGAAACAATTGCCTGATCGAATTGTTCCGGCTGTTCGAGGTTTGAATAATGGCCGGCGTTCCTGATCAAGCAAAGTTCCGAGCCATTTACGCGGCTGTGCATTTTCCGGCCCATATCGGCATCGGTCAGCTCGTCCTCCTCGCCAAAAATAAAAAGAGTGGGAACGTCTATCTCAGAAAGCAGGTCACAACTGTCATTTCGCGCGGCCATTCCGCGTAACGCTCCAATTGCCGCCTGAGGATCCGTTCCGGCAAATCTTTGTTCCAGATCGGCATACAGTTCAGGGTTATTTTCTTTTGTGTACTTGCCGACAAGCATGGGCAGCATGTTTTCGATCAGTGCCTGCGATCCAGATCCTTCGATCTTCTTGATCAATTTGAAACGGTTCTCCCGTTTTTCGTCCGTATCGGCCGCACAGGCCGTATCGCACAGGATCAATCCGCTGAACCGGCCCGGATCGAGACGATAGAGCGCAAAGGTCACATATCCGCCCATCGAAAGGCCGCCGATGATAGCTTTTTCAATTTCAAGACGGTCAAGAAGGTCGGCTACATCGCCGGCCATTTCGTCCATCGTATTAGTGTCAGCCGTACTTTTCGTTTCACCAAAGCCGCGCAGGTCCGGCAGGATCAGTCGAACATTCACGCGTTCAAGAGCCTTCTTCTGCGGCTCCCACATCCGGCGTGAGAGCGGAAAAGCGTGCAGTAAAACCAACGGTATTCCGTCGCCGTGTTCTTCATATTCGATCTGCATTGCTGATGTTCCGCGCCCTAATGTTCAAGCCGCTTCAATAGATCAAAAATCCGCCGTCAACAACGATCGTCTCGCCGGTTATGTACGAGGAATCGTCCGAAGCTAGAAAGACGGCCGTTGGACCGATCTCAAATGCTTCTCCGCGGCGGTTCAAAGGGATCTTCCGTACATAGTTTCCGGAAAACCCGCGTTCCTTCTTATCCTGGACTACGTTTTCACTCGTCTCGGTTCGGATGTCGCCGGGAGCGATCGCGTTTACCCTGATCCCGTGCGGAGCGAGCTCAAGCGCCATGGCCTTCGTCAGCCCGGTCAAGGCGGACTTGGCGGCGCAGTAAACCGATGCTCCTTCCTGTGCGGCATACGCACCGACTGATGAAATATGAATTATCGAGCCGCCGCGGCCGGCCATCGATCGTGCAGCTTCCTGCGAAACAATGAACGTGCCTTTGAGATTTACGTCAATTGTCCGATCGAGAAGTTCGTCGGTAACGTCCAGGAAATGTTCGGAAACTTTTGGCCCCGTCATCGCTGCGTTGTTTACAAGAATATCTATCGCCCCGCACCTATCGATCGTATCGGCGACAAGCTTCTTCACCATCTCGCGTGAGCTTATGTCGGCCTCCAGCGGAATGACATTGTGCCCTTCAGCCCGAAGTTCCGCTGCCGCTTTTTCGGCTTTCTCAAGCATCGACTGCGCGATAACGACCACGGCCCCGGCTTCCGCCAGCGACCGGCTGATACCTTTGCCGATCCCGGTTCCGCCGCCGGTCACAATTGCTACTTTGTTCTCAAGCTTCATTTATCGAATGATTCGAAAGCGCCTCTATCACCAGCAGCAGTGAAGAGTGGTCAAGGTCGCCTTTTCCGCCGGCAACAAGATGAGTGAACATTTGATCGACAAGTGCCGAGACCGGCAAAGCAACTCCGAACTCGCGGGCGGTTTCGAGAATGATGCCCATATCTTTGCGATGAAGACGCGCCTTGAAACCGGGCGTAAAATCGTGTTCTATCATTGTCGGTCCGCGAAGGTCCAGAACGCGGTTCTGAGCAAGTCCGCCGCTCAATACCTGCAAGATCACATCCGGATCAACGCCGGCCTTTGAACCGAGGACCATCGCTTCTGAAACGGCTTCGATCACAAGCGCAACAACTATCTGATTGCATGCCTTTACGACCTGTCCAGACCCTAACGGGCCGCAGTGCCGGATCGTCTTGCCCATTGCTTCAAATAGCGGCATTGCACGCTCGAAATCCCCTGCATCACCGCCGGCCATGATGGAAAGCGTCCCGGCTATCGCTCCCTTGTCGCCGCCGCTGACCGGAGCATCCAACATTCGCGTGCCTGCTTTTTCAACCTCGGCCGCGATCCGTTTGGTCACTACCGGCGAGATCGTGCTCATATCTATCAGCAGCAGGCCTTCATGTGCAGCTTCAAGAATGCCGTTGGTGCCGAGTACAACTGCTTCTACGTCCGAAGAATCCGGCAGCATCGTGATCACGATATCGCTCCGCTCGGCAGCTTCTTTCGATGAGTTTGCGGCCGTTGCGCCTTCGGCCTCAAGCTCGCTTACCGCCGCCCGGCTGCGGTTGTAAACACAAGGAACATAACCCGCCTTCAGTAAATTCCGCACCATCGGTTTGCCCATGATGCCCAAACCGATAAAACCGATATTTTCCTTTCCGCGTTCCATTATCTTAAGAGTTCTAGTGATTCGATATCAATACCGCGGCGATGCTCACGCGGCAGCCAGTTAAGCGATTCCTCGGTCGTCCCGTTCGCAGCATACTCCAACCCGACCGAACCTTGATAATCACATTTTTCGATCGCTTCAAAAACCCGCCGGTAATTTATCTCGCCGGTCCCGGGATGTTGGCGCAAGGGCGAATCGGCGATCTGGATATGCCCGATGCTCTCAATGTTCTTTTCCAAAGTGGCGATAATGTTACCCTCCATTCGCTGCATATGATAAATATCGTAAAGATATTCAAGGTTTGCCGCGCCTACGGAATCAAGGAAAGCCAGCGTATCTGCTGTGTTCGTGAACGGATAGAATTTGTTGTCAAAGGCGTTTATCGCTTCGACCATTATCGTTAGGCCGGCCGCCTTTGCTTCTTCACATATCCAACTCAAATTCTCCCTGATGCGGCCGATCTGCTTTTCCCTTTCCTCGCCGGGCCGAAGATTTCCGGCCAATGCCGTCAGTTTCCTGCAGCCGACCTTGTGCGCGAGTTCAAAGGCGGCTGGAAGGTTGTCCCGCATCCGCTTGCCGCGGCCAGGGTCATTCAGCAAGCCGCGGTCACCGTCCTGAAGTTCGCCTGCATCGAGATTGAAGGCGGCAACCCGAAGGCCGTTGTCGAGAACTGCCTGTGCGATCGCTTTCGCATCGTGGTCCTTGTCCCAATAGAATTCGACCGCCTCAAATCCTGCTCTCGCAGCCTCGGCAAAACGCTCGATGAACGGATATTCCTTAAAGAGGATCGAAATATTTATATCAACTTTTATCATGATCGGCTGGGGGACTCGCGGTCAGAACCCGACATCATTTACCCAGCGGCCGTACCATGTATCGCCGTAGCGCTTTAGCGGAATATATCTCATCGCCGGCCGCTTTTCTTTTTCCCATTCGGCCAATTTGTCGTCGTGTCCCAGGCGTGACACCAGCGACCAATAAGTGCCCACGGCCCGTTGGTAGTGCCGCGTTGGCTGTGGCGGGCGGGGTGCGTACATGCCGGTCGGAAACGGGTCCCAGAAAAGCAGCCCCGCCGCTCCTTTCGCGTAGTATTCCCGTGCGTTTGCGATGGCATCTTCATATGAAGACATTCGCCATCCGATCATCAATGGGTAAACTTCCGTTTTCGTTCCCTTTGTGATCCTGCTGAACCAGTCCATATCCACCGGCTTGCTTGTATCTGTATGAAATGCCGCCGGAAAAATGCTGATCTTGTCGATCAACCCCTCTTTCACCCAACGCTCAACATCCAGCCCGTATTTGCGGTTATCGTTTTCAGTATGGACGACCGACGCCATGAGCTCGTATCGTTCCTTTTTCCCCTGTTCCTTCTGCACGTCGTCAAGCAGTTTTCGGACATCGCGCATGAACCCGGTCATTATCTCGCCGCGCAGTTCGTAAAGGCGCGGATCGTTCTCAGGGACCTGTTTCGCGTCGGCCCCGTATTTCTCACGAAATCGATCACTGAAAGCATCTTCCCAAAGCATCAGCGGCAGCCCGCGAAAGTAAATTATTTCGATGCCGTCCGGCTTATATGCCAGGACTTCCCTTAAAATATTGTAAATGTGCTCCCTTACCTGCGGCACCGCGTAACTCATTCTCATCGCCGGCGTGCCGTCTCTGTCGTATGCCCGATATTCGGGATGATCGCGGTAAAACTTTGAAGTGAAATAGTCCTCAAAAGCAGGCGTTGCCTGAAAAGCCTGGGCCCGGAAACCGATAAATATTTTCTTGTTCATCGATCGTGCGGCCTGCACGGCTAGTTTCGTATGGTCCTCGCCTCGCTCGATAAATTTCTTTATCGACTGCGTGACATATCCGTCGCCGGTCCTTGCCGGGACCTCGGAAAGTTCGCCGGGGATCGTTCCATATTTTGACGGAAAATTGACAAGTCCGCCGCCGATGATCTGCCACGACAGTGTGCCGAAATCCGAGTCACGATAATGCTCAAAATCTTCGAGAAACTCTTCTTTTGTGGTCGGGTAGTTTTGATGTATCCAACTGAAAGCATCAAGTGTGGCGATCAGCTTCTTTTTGCTCGCGTCCGCTCTGTCCCTTTTTATCTGATCGACTTCAGCGCCTGTCAACGGCACGAGTTTCACATACATCACGACCGTATGACGGGGATTGGGATCCGGCATCAGGTTCATCTTTGCCTGCATTCGCATTTGCGCGATATGAAGGCTCTGCCCGGTGAGATCGCCCGCCTTAAAGAAAACCTCGTCGATGTCGTCGCGTGCGCCCGAATATCGCCGATGCTGGAAAGTGACATCATTGGTCAGCTTTAGTCTTGCCTCGCTCTCTTGCCCGAAAGCGAATCTTCCCATGCCGCCCAACCCAACGTAAATTGCATACCAGCCCTTCACATTAAGCGGCAGCGTCACTTCCGGCGCACCGGTGTCAGGAAGGGATGCGATGCACTTTCCTTTAAGCCCGGCCTTCGTTTCATATTCAAGTACTTTCCATTTCCGAACCCGCCGCACATCGGACGATAAGGCACTGCCGGGCGTCACCACCGACATATCGGAAATGACGATCGCGTCCTTAGACCTTTCCCACCGGTCCACTTCAAAAGCGGCATTTTGTCCCAACGCTGTAATGTGAAAAAGTAAAACGCCTGCAAACGACGGCAGTATTACCTTACTCATCATTCGGAACCGTCGAAAGCGGTTCCGCGCGACGTTCGATCTCTTACTAAAAAAGGTCATTGACTGTACCTCAAAAAACTTTGCGGATCATGCGAACGCTATCCAACGGCACCATCCTAAGCGGGCCGTTCACGAACGGCATTCTCTACCAGCGGTGGAAGGAAATTTGAATAGCACCAAAGACGCACTACCGCCAATCCGGCGCGAAACGGGCCGCTCGGCAGGTAATGCTTGAGAGTAGCGGCCGCCCGGAGTGCCGCATCGGCCTTGCGGCATTTATTCCTAAACCGCCGGCTCCAAAAGCCGTCTGTCGATAACAAACTCGGCTGAACATCCCAGTATGTCCAGCAAGAGAACTACTCTGCTCCGGTCGTTCAGATCGCGCTTGAAGATGCCCTTCATACCTTTAAAGGCACCTTCCCGAACCGATACGGCGTCGCCGC
The DNA here is from genome assembly GCA_020846885.1 of Acidobacteriota bacterium. Lineage (GTDB taxonomy): Bacteria > Acidobacteriota > Blastocatellia > Pyrinomonadales > Pyrinomonadaceae > OLB17. The sequence goes on from JADLDC010000204.1 coordinate 39,473, forward strand.
TGTTCAGCTCGGCGTCCATGAACTCGATACAATCATTCGAATCCAGCCTTTCGCGAATTCGCATGATTATCTCATTCTCCACGCGCAAAAGCGTTTGGCCGAAATGCAAGACCCGTCGAACACCGCGTGTGTATTGGATCGTATGGAGGAATTTTTCAGGATCGAACAAGGCGAAAATATAACTCGGGAAAAGGGCCGTCCTAACTGTGGTCTCGGTACCGAATCTGCGTCTCTTCTTCAACTGTTTTGGGTTCAAGATCTCCAGATCAAGCTGGGCCGATAGATAATAAGCGACGAGGTCCTCTTGCCCTGATCTCGTCTGGATCGCATACCAGTTTGTTCCTTCAAAATAATGCATAGGCGAAGAATGGGCCTTGATCTTGAATTAGACTGCTGTTCAAAAGTCTGTAGGATTTCGGATTAGACGATGATGATTATAAGAAGTTGATTCCTTGAAATAAATAGCTTTTTAGGCTAAATTCATGATGTTGTTCAGCGGGCTGAACACGACTTTCTTTATTGCCTCTTTACAGGGCCCGGCAGGCAAGGGCGTTTATTCAGGAGACTGCCGATAATGCGAAAAAGCATCCCAATGGATATCAGGACGAAATCAGTTCCCGCGATCGAGAAGGCAATGGCTGTATTAGAACGGCTTGCTGCCTCGCAAAACGGCCTCGGCTTGTCTGAACTTACCCGTGAGCTTTCTTTACCTAAGAGCTCAACCTACGGAATGCTGCTCACACTTGAACGTCTCGGCTATCTGCATCGAAATCAGGACACCGGCCGCTATATGTTCGGGATGAAGATATTGTCGCTCGCGAACATGGCGTTAAATGGCCTGAATCTGCGTAAATTGGCGATGCCGCATCTTAAACGGCTTATGAACAAGACCCATCTAACTGTTCACATGACCGTGCAGGAACACCATGAGGCCGTGATCATCGAGAAGGCCGATTCACCTTATACGCCTAAGGTCGAAACCTGGGTAGGAAAGCGAATGGGCATTCATTGTACCGCGGCCGGCAAGGCCCTGTTGAGCGGTATGTCTGAGGCAGACCTTGATAAGCTCATAAGATATGGGCTTCCGCGCTACAACGACAACACCATCGTTTCACCCAAAAAACTAAAGAAAGAACTTGAGACTGTTGCAAAGGAAGGTTATGCACTGGACGACGAGGAAGAAACGATCGGTTCACGCTGTGTCGGTGCACCGATAAGGGACCACACCGGCAAGGTCGTCGCCGCGGTGAGCGTCGCCGGATATAAGCAGCAGATCCACCACGAAACTTTTCCTTCGCTGGTTCTCTCCGTAAAGGAAACGGCGGCGGCCATTTCGCAGCAATTAAAACAGCCGCAAGAAGTTAGGGACATCGACAACAATGATAGCGAGCGTATTTCGCTTGCATGACCATCCGGCCTTGTATGGTACTTTGGTTGCGGTCAGACGGAGGAGACTGTGTACAGGGCCCGATCTAAAAGGGCCTGTGTGCGCATTGTCTAAGCGCAGTTGGCGCGGGGCATTTTCGGGGTGAGTTCAGTCTAGCCAATGTATCGCCCTAGAGCCTCAACGTCTGGAATGTTGATGGTCTTGCCGTTAATGTCGATCAATCGCGCGGCCTGCATTCTAAGGATCGACCTGGTGACCACTTCCCTGACCGTGCCGATCCTTGCGGCCAGTTGGCTGTGCGTCAATTCCTGAACAAAGCTGATCGAGTTGCCATCGCGGCTTCCGCGTCGGCCTGCCTCTTCCAGGATGAATTTTGCGATCCGCTGGCCCACTTCGCGCAATGAGAGCGTTTCGACCAGTTCGGCGCATTTGCGAAGACGTGTTGCTAGAAGTTTTGTGGCAGCGAGCGCAAGCTGGGGGTGTTTTGTCGAGATCGAACGAATATCTTCCTTTGCGATAAAGAAAACACGTGACGGCTCTTCGGCCGCAACGGTAGATGGATAATCTCCTTCATCAAAGACCGGAACCTCCGCAACCGTAGTGATCGCCCGCTCGACATGAATGACCTGCTCCCGTCCGTCGGGGCCGCTCCGATAGGCCCGAAGCGAGCCTTCAGCGATAACATAGAGCCCGGCGGCGGGATCACCCGCGAGAAATAATATCTCATTCCGGTCAAGCCGCTTTTCAACGATCCGCGATGCAAGGACATTGAGGACCGGCCGGTCAAGCTGTCCAAAAAGCTCAGTTTTTCTTAACGTCTCGATCCTGTCTTCCACAGTCGGATATTACCTTCTCCGACCGGCCAATCCAAATCGCGGGCAGACCGGCAGCAGCTCACAGGCCGCCGGAACAGCACCTTAAGCCGCTGGTGGAACGGCGATATCCCGCTCGGGTTTAGGAATAAGGGTGTATATCAATCCGGCAAACGCGGCAACCCAGGCCGCGATCGCAAGATAGATAAAAACTCTTGGTATCCACATCAGCGGCTCAAAATCGAGCGCCTTCGAGAGTTGGAAAGTGCAGGTGGTGTACATCCCAAGCGGGAACACCATGCCCCAGTACTGCGGATCGTAGCGAAGCGGAAACCGCTTATAAACGTGCCGCCAGAAGCCCAGCATGAACAGCAACGGTATCCACCATGTGCCGGCCGACCAAAAGAAAAGCGTGAAGCCGCGCAGAAACGGCACGATCTCAGTCAGAAAATGAGATTCTGGAGCGGCGATGATCAGCCGTGCCCCCGCAAGAGTTGTAATCGCAACCGCCCCCATATTGATCCAGTACGGCGGCGTGAGCGTTTCGCTGGAAATACTGAGAAACGTGAACTGATAGAAGATGAGTGTGATAATGACCAGGTACAGCAGGCAGCCGACCAGGAACATACAGACCGTAAAGAACAGTATAAGGTCCGCATATGCCATATAATGCCCAGCAAGCAGCGTACCCAGAACCGATATCGACTGTGTGGCGACCCCGGCGATAAGCCATGCTCCGTTCAGCCCTTTCTCAAGTGCGGGCTTGTTCTCGCGTACGGTCATTGCCATAAAAAAGCCGTACATCGTCAATACCCATAGCACAAGGCCGACAAACCACAGTATCAGCGCGATCTGAAATTGTCCGGCCACCAGAACAAGCTGGCTGCCAAAGACGCAGGTACCGGCAGGGACCGTGAAGAAACCCGGCCCGCGTGCATGATTGCTAAGATCGGCCCGGACCCGCAGCGAGAACCGCACAAGGCGGATCAAGAGAAGTATCCAAAGCAGTCCGAAAGCAGCGGTGTTCAGGTACACCAGGGCCCAAGCGAACGCTTCGAGCCCCAGCAGATGCGAGGCAACGGACGTAATGCCCGTTGCCATTACAAGCGCAAAATAGCCCGGGAAAAGGTCAGCGATCGCCCCGGCGATCCGGCCGGTTACTGGAGTATTATTCTCTGCCACTCTTGTTCGGCTCACCGAGCCATTTCTTTAATGTATGAACCGGACAAACTCGCTCCAACCGGGGCCTCGCCGCTCTATCTTCGGAAAAGCATAGATCTTCGGCAGATAGACGGGCAACGCCCAACGAAGATCAGAGTTCTGACACAGCCACGAACGCACGAGATCGGATGATGCTCCTCGCTCTATTTACGAAGGTACCCGGTGCTTGTCCGCTTCCGCGAAGCCGGCTTCCACCACAAAAAGATCGTGAGAGCAATGATCCAGCACACGACCGAGGCTGAAATGAGCGGGATAAGCTGGCTAAACTCCCGGGCGAGCGCCGCCTCGATCGTAGCCGCTAGTATCCACAGTTGTGCAACGTTGATCATGACCAGAAGAACAAGCCGCGCTTGCCACACGGCCGTTCGGCCAGGCTCCGCGGACCGCCTTCCCGCATGGAAGCGCGACGGCCAGTCCGGCCCATAGGCTTCGGCCGCTTTTTGTTTCGCTTGTTCATCGGACCGCGTATTAAACGTTTCCATGCTCGCCTCCTTCGCCGCCGCCCCGGATCAATCCGGTTGCCCAAACCTCGTCACCGCGGACCTCGATCGCGATGCGGTCCAGCGGACGCTGCGGCGGGCCGTACAGAACGCGGCCGGTTCGGGCATCAAAGCCGCCTTCGTGACACGGGCACTCAAGCCTGTCGTGAGTCCTTGCGTAATAGACCGGGCACGTCAAATGGGTGCATTTCTGATTAAAGGCCGAATACTCGCCCTGCGGGCTGCGGACAAGGATGGCCGAATCCTGTTCACCCGGATATTTGAAATTAAGGGCACTTCCCGGTTCGAGCGTTGCTGAACCGTCAATGTGCATTGGCGTGAACTGCTCCACCTGGGTTGCGTCATATGCCGACTTGCCGGCAAAAACGGCCGAACTCGCAAGAAGCGCGCTCGACGTTACGAACAGAAAGTTGCAGAACTCGCGGCGTGTCACCTGTGATTCATCATCGCGCTCATAGGGAAACTCCTGCTGGTAAGGCGCTGAGGCGATACGAACGTCCTTTTCGCTCGAAAGGACATCCTTGATCGCGTCGGGTAGATTCGAACTCATAATTATCGCTCCATTAAGATAAGCGGCGTACTAGAACTGATTGCTCTTGTCGGTCTCCTCGGCCTGCGTGTCTATCCATGATTCATGGATCGCCGGGTCGGCGGCATCGACGCCTTCAACGCTCACCTCGTCGGAATCCGTCGGCAGCATAAGATAGACCTTTGTCTCAACACGCTGGTTGCCGAAAACGTGAACATTGACCGGCTTTGTCCGCCGAAGCGGAACGATCTGTTCGTACGTGCCGAAAGACAATGCTCCGGTCGGGCAAACACTTGCGCACATCGGCTTCAAGCCTTCGGAGGTACGATCAAAACACATATCGCATTTCATCTGCAGGTGCATCTGCGAATTGTATTTTGGCACGCCGAACGGACAGGCATTGACGCAATTGCGGCAATCGAGGCAGCGCGGTTTGAGCGCGGTCATGACTATTCCGTCTTCCGTCATCTTTATGGCGTCCGCCGGACATACCAGAGCACAGGTCGGTTCAACGCAGTGCATACAGATGGTCGGCATCGTTGCGGTTGTCTCGGCCCTGTCGAAATAATCGACAAATATCATCGAGAAACCCTTATGTGTCGAGCACTCGCGGCACGCGGCAACGCAGGAACGGCAGCCAATGCACCGCTGCGGATCGACGAACATTGTTTCTTTCATAATCCACCCCTATTCAAGTTCGATCTTCTCCCTCGACGACGCTGCGTTTCGGACGCACGATCGCGACCGAGCACGGTGCGTGCTGGACCACAGCTTGTGAAACACTGCCCATAAGCAATCTTTTCCATGCGCTCAACCCGCGCGAGCCCATCACGATCAGGTCCGAACCTTCGCGTTCGGCCGCGCCAACTATTTCCTCGGCGGCCGAATGAAACGGATTAGCGGTGACGACTTCGGTCGTTATTTGCAGTCCGTTATCGGTTGAGCTGAATATTTGCTCGGCCTCCTCAAGGATCTCGTTGCCCTTTTTGACCGCTTCAGTGTGAACGTCACGGGTGATCTCGCTGTTAACGCCCATCAGGTCGGTGACCGGGAACGGCGACTCGACAATGTGAATGACCTTAGCTTCGCTCTCCGGGCCCCAGGAATTTCGGGCGACCTCTTGCAGCACAAGTGTACTGTTTTCAGAACCGTCGATCGGGATTAGCAGTTTCATTTTTCCTCCTTGAACTTTTCAGCCGCTGAATATTTGCGATGCGGCTATTTCCCTCGCTGAACCTCGCTTTGGCTTGTACCCTTTCGAGCAGTGCCTAAGATCGGGAGTTCGCGTGAATGGATCTTCTCGATCCGCGCCGAGCATGCCTTGTATTCCGGGATCTTTGAAACCGGGTCCAGAGCAGGATTCGTCAGTTGATTGGCGGCCTGCTGTTCGCCCCAGTGGTACGGAATAAAGATCGTGTCGCGCCGAATAGTGCTTACAACAAGCGCCGGAAACACACCCTCGCCGCGTCGCGAAAGTACCTTCACCCGTTCGCCGTCAGATATCCCAAGTTTGGCGGCCGTTTCGGGATGTATCTCCACATAAGGCTCAGGACACTGCTGGACGAGAAATCCTATCCGCCGTGTCTGATTGCCCGAAAGATATTGATAAACCACACGGCCCGTCGTCAGGATAAGCGGATATTCCTCATCCGGTACTTCCTTTGGCCCTTTGTATTCGATCGGGTGGAATTTTGCCTTGCCGTCCGGAAGATAGAATTTGAAGTCCTCAAACATCCGCGGCGTTCCGGTGCTTTCTTCCGTCGGGCAAGGCCACATCACGCCGTTCTGCCGTTCTATCTTCTCGTACGACATTCCATAGTAATCGGCCTTGCCGCCCTTTGACGCAACGCGCATCTCATCAAAGATGTCGCGTGGACCGCTAAATTTGAAAAACTCTCCGCGGCCCATGCGTTTTGCTATCTCGCACAATATCCACCAGTCGGTCCGCGAATCACCGATAGGTTCTATCGCCTTATTTATCTTGATGACACGGGCCTCGGCACTGGCGGTGACCCCTTCGTCCTCGGCCCAACTTGTTCCCGGCAGAATGACATCCGCATATCTTGATGCCTCGGACATCAGAAAATCGATATTGACGTTGAACTCCAGCCCTTCGAGCGACTGCCGAATGCGATTGACATCCGGCAGCGAGACCATGCCGTTGTTGCAGAGCGAAATAAAGCCTTTCACTTCGCCTTCCCGCATCTTGTCGAACATTTCGACGACGGAAACGCCGGCCTCGGGAAGTTCGTCTTCGGAAATGCCCCAAACCTCACAAATATACTTGCGGTGTTCGGGATCGCTGATCGAACGCTGGCCCGGTAGCTGGTCCGCCTTTTGCCCCATCTCCCGCCCGCCCTGGCCGTTGCCCTGGCCTGTGATAGTGCCGTATCCGCGCCCGGCGGAGCCGATCTTGCCTGTCGCGAGAACGATGTTGATATAGCTCAACACGTTGTCAACACCGTTGCTGTGGTGCTCAATACCGCGGGCGTGCATGATCATGCCCGTTTTGGCGCGGCCGTACAGTTGGCCGGCGGCGACGATCTTTTCAGCCGGAACGCCTGATATCTGCGATGCCACATCGGGCGTAAATTTTTCGGCGGCCGCCCGCGCGGCTTCCCAATCGTTTGTGTGGGCAGCAATAAAATCGTTGTCGATCAACCCTTCGCGGATGATGACGTTGAGTATCCCGTTTGCGACAGCCACGTCGGTGCCGGGCTTTAGCTGCAGGTGCAGGTCGCCCTGCCGCGCGGTCGCCGTCGCCCGCGGATCTACAATGATCCAGCGGCCGCCATTGTCACGCTGCTGCCAAAGGAATTTGTTGAGGATAGGGAAGGTTTCGGCGCAGTTCGATCCGGCAATTATCAGAACTTCGGCCATCGGTATATCCGACCACGGGTTTGCCGCACGGTCAACGCCAAAGGCCTTGTAGTTGCCCGCACCGGCACTTACCATACAAAGCCGTCCGTTGTAATCGACGTATTTTGTGCCCAGACCGACGCGGGCAAATTTGCCGGCAAGATATGTCTTTTCGGTTGTCAGCGACGATCCGGAATAAACGCCAAGCGCGTTCTTGCCGTACTTTGCCTGGATCTCCTTGAATTTTGCGACGACAAGATCGAGCGCTTCGTCCCAGCTCGCCTTTTCAAAGTTGCCGTTCCGCTTTATCAGCGGATGCGTGAGCCGGTCGGGATGATGGACCTGCAGATAAGCCGTTACGCCCTTTGGGCAAAGCCGGCCATCGTTGACAGGAAAATCATATCGCGGTTCAAACCCGACTACCTTTTCGTTTTCGACGAGCAGGTTAATTCCGCATTGGACGCCGCAATACGGGCAATGCGTCGGCACCATCCGGTCGATAACACGATCGGCCAGCCAGCCTTCATCGGGTGCATCATGCAGATGCGGGCCAAATTCATCGAGTATCTTTTCTAGATTTTGTACTTTTGACATTTAAAACTACCTGGTTCGCCGTGCCGCACCGGCCAGCAGCGGCGCAAACATCATGAACATCAAGCCAAAGAGCATCAGGCCGCCGCGGGCCGGGTCGTAATCTTCAGTTATCCGGTCCCAGCTGAGGCCGAGCAAACGGCCAAGCCCGATCTCAAAACCTATCGTCAGAACCGCCCAGAGCGATCCGATCAGCAGCAGCTGCACTTTTGAACGGGCCACCTGCCATCCGACCAGCAACCACGCGAAAGCAAAGATCACGCCGCATCCAACGAAGACGCCGATCTGACGCGCCCGCAGACTGCCAATATACGGCTCAAGAAAGATCGTGCGTGCGGTCCCGAGCACGCTCTCCGCGAGTATTATCAAAAACCAAACAGCAATGGCCTTCGCAATTGCCATCACGGTAACCGCTCGTCGTGCATCTTCATCCGGTCGCCGTAGAATACCGGTTCGCTCTTTTCAGCCAGGCCGGCATAAGCGTGCCCGCGAAGAATGCGTTTGCACCGCGGACAATAATCCTGCAGCGTGTGGCCGTCTCCCATCCGATAATCGAACCCAAGCTGGCCGACGACCTTTTTCAGGTCATCGATCCAAAGCTGGCCGCTGAACATCGTCCCGCATCGCGGGCACACCGCCTGCTCCATCTCACGCGACCGCTGCTGATAAAGCTCAACACCGATCGACGCCGGCCGCTGGACGATATGAAAGAGTTTTCCGAACGGCAGATAAAACAGCGTCATGATGACCAGGGCCTGGTGCGATAGCGAGATGAACGAATACATATAGCCGGCGAACCAAAGGCTTGACGCGGTAAGCATAAGCCCTGAGACCGAAACGGCGATCAACAGCATGTGCGGCGTAAAATCGAGAAGAAACGTCTGCGATGCGATCGCTCCACGGTCCTTGAGCCGCCGGTGGATGGCGATGGCACATCCCGCAAGGACCATCACGGCGGTAAAGTCGAGAGCATGGAACTGGATCCACGCCAGGACACTTCGGCCGTCCATCACGACCGTCGGAAAGCCGAAAAGATAGGCCCTGTAACCGCGGTCGCCTTCTAGCTTAAAATGCACCCAGCCCCAAGAAAGCGGAAAGGTGATAAGCGCTGACAGGATGCAGCCCCACATTATCAAAAGGTGCATCAGCCAACGCTGGCGGCTTCGCTTAAAAATAAACCGCTGTTCGACAATGTTCGTAGCGATCGTCCCTGCGGCGGTGGCGGTATTTTTTGCCAGCTTTTTTCGCTTAAAGAATAGATCAAGCCCGCGCCAGAAATACGCCCGCGTTGCGGGCCGCTGCAGCCACAAGGCATAGCGGAACACGATCGCTCCGAGAGCAACAATGCTGGCGATCGTATATCCAAATAGCGCCGGGTCAAAGTGTTCGAGATTTCGTGATCCAACGACCACAAGGATGGTTAGGATGGCGGCCGCCGCAATGCCCAGAACCGTTGGATTCCGGTAATTCATTCCCTCGTTCCCGCCCCTTGCCTGTGCTTCGCCCCTTGTCTGCGTCATTTCTGGTTCTCCGTTGTTCGGGCCTCGCGGTCAGGCCCGTGTTCGAAATTGCCGACGTTTTCAAATTGGTGGTTATGTATTCTTGGCTCGATTATATTCGCTTGCCTGATCAAAGTGAAATCCGCCGCCAGCGATGTGTGAAAAGGGGATGGGCTTCTTCGTGCTCTGTCATGCGACGGCGCCGGGATTTGGATACATCTCGGCTTCGTCTTCCTCGGGCCGCGCGTTCGAACATACAAAATCCTTTTCGATCAGGATCGCCGGGGTCCCTTCAGCGTTCGCGATCGCGACCAGGTCGGACGCCGCCCATTCGGCCGCACTCCCGCTCGGAACCTTGACCGTGATCCGGCCGCTTGAATACTCTGCCTTTACATCGTCCGCCGCCGCGGAAGGCTCAAGAGCATACGTAAAGTCCTGCGTTCCGGTCCCAAATTGTACAACCTCCTCGACCGTATGCCCTTGCCCGGCCCGCTCAACCTCGCGCCGCGTGAGCCGTAACCTAACGGAATTGCCTTTTATTCTGAGCTTCATGGCCTGAATATTACCAGAAATAAAGTGATATTTTCGTGACTTTGGTTACAGCGTGAACGTGCCCGGCGTTACAAGGGCATCCCTATATAACACCGCGAACAAGCTTCGCCAATATGCCGCGGATTTCGATCGCGGCCGAAAATAGCGGGATCAAGCCGGAGCCGGCCCAGAAAAGAATGTGCTTCCGAAAGGCGGCCCGAGCTTATTGGCCGCAAAGGATACTGTCAGGCGGGATTATTCGTTTTTGCCCGAGCTTCATGCCGGAGCGGCCGAGTGTAAGTTCTTCGGGGATCTTTCCTTTTAGCGCCGCGAGAAGCAGCCGATCGTATTCTTCGCGGGAACCGGTGACCAGATAGCCACCCAAGGCACTGTCCTTTGGCGTCAAATGATCCAAAATCGTTTCAACGCTCGATCTATCATCTCGGGCCGTCGCGGTCGTCATTTCATGTCTCCTGAGCGGGTTAAACTGGGGTGTTTTGTTCAGATTAATTCCGGCGGGCGAGACAGTCAAGTCCTCACGACGGCGTATTTACCCTGCTGCGAAACTCACAATTCAAGTAGAAACCCCCAAGCCGAATGGAGAGAAAATTTGCACGCCGAGTTCTAGAATTTACTTACGCTTAGTAATTTTTGGCCGGGCCGACACGTGATCACGCATCTCCCTTTTTGCCCTTTGGCTTTGTACCTTCGGGTTTGTCCTCAGAGGGCTCGGCCTTTCGGGCGGGCGGCTTCTGCTCGCCTGGCGGGCGAAGCGGCGGCGGGTCATCCGGCAAAGTCGGCGGTTTTGTTGTCTCACCCGTATCGCCCGCCGGCGTTTCCGGATCCGCAACGTCTGTTCCCGGCGTCGGTTTGGTCAATGCTCCCGAACGAATGCCGGCCTGTTCCGCTTTTTCAAGTTTTTCAAGCTCCTCGCGTTTGTTGCGTTCCATCAGCGATCGGATCTCCGCCGGCATTGGCGGAGCTTCGGGGAAACGCTCGATCGGCTTGCCCTTCATGAACGCATTCATAAAGGAATTGAAATAAGGCAGGGCCCCGTGGCCGCCGGTCATGCTGCCGCCAAGGTTCTCTTTCCTCTCAGGATTGCCCATCCAAACGCCGGTCACATATTCAGGAGTATATCCAATGAACCAAACATCCGTATGATCGTTGACCGTTCCCGTTTTGCCCGCAAGCGGCTGGCCCGCGGCGCTTGCTCCCGGAGCGGTTCCGCCTCCGGCCGTTACACCGCGCATCATATCGACCATGGTCAGCGCGACATACTCGCTCGTCACACGCGAGCTTGTATTGTCCCATTGTTCAAGCAGTGTACCGTCACGATTGTAAACCTTTCGGATCAAATGCGGCGCGAGACGAACGCCCTTGTTCGGAAAGGCAGAATACGCCGATACCATCTCAAGCAGCGACGCCTCGCTGGCGCCCAGTGCGGACGGCAGGCTTGGCGCCATTGGGTTTGTGATGCCGAAACGGCGGACCATCTGTGCGCCTGACTGGATACCTACCTGCTCAAGCAAATGAACGGCCGCGAGGTTGTATGATTTTGCCAGAGCGATCTTCATCGGCACATTCGCATGGCTAAGGCTGCCGTCATAATTATGCGGCTGCCAGCCGCCGCGTTTGATCGGCGCACCGCTGACCAGCATGTCGGGCGTCATCCCATCTTCGACCGCGGCGGTATAGATAAACGGCTTATAGCTCGACCCTGTCTGCCGGAGGCCCTGCGTTGCGTTGTTGAATTTATTGGTATGAAAATCGTAGCCGCCGACCATCGCCACAACCTCGCCGGTGTGAGCGTCGATGGTCACGATAGACGCCTGCACCTCGGGCACCTGCGAAAGCTGTACCTGCAGGGTCTTATCCTGCTGATCTACCTTTTCAACCAAAAATTCGGCGAGCATTCCGGGCTTAAGCTCATCCTTTGGCCGCTTGCCGCTCCGGCCCATATTCTTCGCCCCGACCACCGCCTTGAATTTGCCGAAACGGACGCCCACCTCATCCGATCCCGGATTGGCCTTCATCACCAGGCCCTTGATATATTCGCCTTCCTCATACTCATCACCGTACCAGTCGGCGTGCTTATAGGAATTCAGCGTTTTCTCGATCTCTTTTGCGTCTGTTATCGCCTGCCCGTCTGTATCTAGCAGAATATTCTGATAATCTGACCGCCAGGCCCGGCCTTTGTCATAGGCACGCAGGCGCTCGCGTATCACGCGGGTTGCGATCTTCTGTGCTTCGACGTTGATAGTGGTATATACCTTCAACCCGCCCTGTGCCACGCGTGTTGTGTACTTGTCCTCGAGATATTTGCGGATCTCTTCGACCGGATAATCCCACGCGGTAGATTTCGGCAACGCCTGATAGTATGCCGTATCCGCCAGTTTGATCGGCTTGGCCTTTGCGGCGTCAACTTCGGCCTGCGAATAGCGCTCGGGGAAATACTTCGTCATCTGGTCGAGCACAATATCGCGTCGCGCCTTTGCCTTCTCCATGTTCCGCGTCGGCGAATATTCAGGCGATTTCGGTATCGCCGCAAGCAAAGCGGCTTCCTCAAGGCTCAGCTCGTTCAATGATTTGCCGAAATACGTCCGGGAGCCGGCCTCAAAACCATACGCACCGGCTCCGAGAAAGACGTAATTCATATACATCTCAAGGATCTGGCGCTTTGTATAGAACCGCTCGATCTGCA
>JADLDC010000205.1 GCA_020846885.1 Acidobacteriota bacterium
CGACAATGGCGACCTTGACGGAACCGCCCGTCGGGTCCTTGATCGTGGCCACAAGATCGCGCCATTTTTTTAGGTCAAGATGCGGGAACTGTTCATTTAATTCAAGGTCGTTGACGATCAGTTCATCGAGGCCCTGCTCATGAAAGGCCAGCGGCACTTCATAGATCGTCGGCACGTCGAGGGCCGAGATGACGGCATTTTCCTGCACGTTGCAGAAGAGAGCGATCTTTCGCCGCAGGTCCATCGAAAGTGTTCGCTCTGAACGGCACAGCAAAATGTCCGGTGCGATACCGATCTCGCGCAGCTCTTTGACCGAATGCTGGGTCGGCTTGGTCTTTAACTCGCCGGCGGCGGCGATATACGGAACCAGTGTGACGTGAACAAAGATCGCATTTCGCTTGCCTTCCTCGTTGCCGATCTGCCTGATCGCTTCCAGAAACGGCAGCGATTCGATATCGCCGACGGTTCCGCCGATCTCGACGATCAGTACATCCGGTTCGTGCTCTTTGGCAACCGCCCTGACCGCGGCCTTTATCTCGTCCGTGATGTGCGGGATGACCTGGATCGTTTTACCGAGATAATCGCCTCGCCGCTCTTTTTCGATCACCGAAAGATAAATGCGGCCGCTTGTCCAATTGTTGGCCTGCGAAAGCTTGGCGTTAGTGAACCGTTCATAATGGCCGAGGTCAAGGTCAGTTTCGGCACCATCGTCCGTGACAAAGACCTCGCCGTGCTGAAAGGGCGACATCGTGCCGGGATCGACGTTGATGTACGGGTCGAGCTTCATCATCTGCACCTTCATCCCGCGGGCTTCGAGTAAACACCCGATCGAACTTGCCGCGAGGCCTTTGCCCAGGCTCGAAACAACACCGCCAGTTACGAAAATATATTTGGTCATATAAATGGAACGCGGACTTCAGTCCGCCAGATCATCACCTTCTGCCTTTCCTTCCCGTTTCTTCTTACCGTATCGTCCGTCTTTCATTTGCATTTGAACTTCCTTCGCCTTGGCGGCCTCAGGGTTCATCATTTCATTCAATGCGTTCATCGAAGCGCCAAGCATTGTCGTATTCTCGGCGGCGTTTCGTTCGAATTCTTCAGCCGTCCGCGGACGCTGATATGCCAGCGCCCGAAGGCCGACGATCGCCCCCACGATCAACAAAACCAAAAATGCAAGCCCGATCCAATCACTCATAACGCATTACTACTCAATCCGATCCTTTATAGCCCGGCCAGAGACACGTAAAATCGTCGAGTGAAACCGAAGGTCCCGCACTGACGATAGCACGCACTTTTTCCAGGTCGTCCTGCGTGTCAACACCGATCGAACCGCGGTCGGCTTTGACCACCTTGATCCTGGCTCCGTTTTCCAGCGCCCGAAGCTGTTCTAACATTTCGATCTTCTCAAGCCTTGTCTGCGGCATTTGCGTGAATTCCAGAAGGAACTCGCGGCGGTAAGCGTACAGTCCTGTGTGCTTCTTGAAGATCCCAAGCAGATCAGGCTCATTTCTGATCGCCGCATTCAGGTCACTGCCGTAACGGAGCGATGCATCGCGCGGGAAAGGCAACGGCGAACGCGAAAAATAGAGTGCATGACCGGCATCATTCATTACGACCTTGACCACATTACCGTTCAACAATTCTTCGATGCTTTCAATGGGCTCGTAGGTCGTTGCTATATCCACCGATTGATCGCGAACCAACGCATAAACGGCCCGGTCGATCGTTTCAGGCGAGATCAGCGGCTCATCGCCCTGAACATTTACAATGACCGACCCGCGCGGCAGTCGTTCCGCCACCTCAGCAACTCGGTCGCTGCCGGAGAGATGCCCTGCGGCGGTCATCACAGCTTCGCCGCCAGCGGAGAGAATGGTATGGAGAATTCGCACATCGTCGGTCGCTACGATGACGCGCGAAACGGATCTTGCCTCGGATGCCTGCTCTAAAGTATGCAGTATCAATGGTTTACCGCAGATATCAAGCAGCAATTTCCCGGGCAGTCGCGTCGATACGTATCGTGCCGGTATGACGGCTATTATATTTTTTTCAGGATTTTTCCCGTGTGGCTCCACGGGATTCTAGATTACGTCTATTCCGCGTCAGATTGCAAGGCTGAAATCGAAAAAGAGAGGATCGGGTTCGTGAACCGGCGGCCGCCGCGAACATCCCTCACCACGCAGAACTCATAACCAGGTCCAGCATCTGTCCGGGCCCGCGGAACACGATAAACAGAATAAATACGATCAAGGCAGCATGGACACCCAGGATCGCCCAGCCGGCGCGGTCCAGGCGCTTATCTTCGGCCCAGCCAGCCTGAGCGCTCTGAAGCCCGATCGAAAGGAGCAGATTTCCAAACGGCAAGTACCGCACGAACACCCACCATTGGCTGAGGCCGATATTTCTTAACCGCATCACGTCCAGTACCACGGCCCCGACCATTGTCCCGAGTGAAACGAACCTGAAGATGCCGCTTTCCGGCCCGAAGTAGATGACCGAAAATACGGTGACAAGGAGCATCACAACGCGGACCAGAAAATAGGAAAGCCGCCCAACGCCCGGGAGGCAGTGTTCGTGTGTCTCGTCACTCATAATTGCTGTAGATAATATCATCAAATTCGGCCATGCAAAAGAAAAATTGCGCCCTCGGACTGCAATGTGGTTCAAAGTGGACGCCGCCGTACTAGCCGCCCTATTCCGTGAGTTTCGAGTTCTTGTTTTGCCGCGTTTCGTGTTACGGGGCAGGCTTTGCCGCTACGAGGAGGCGAAAAAGATCGAAATGCACAAAAAGAAAGTTTATGTTGAATGACCGAGTTTCATTCGGCAGATTTTACGCGGTGCGAGGTTAGCGATTACTATAGCAATCAGGCAAATAAGCAGAAGGTATTAAGTGTGAGAGCATTTCAGATCGATAATGTGAGCTTTGGCCGCGGAGAGCTTTCGTTTCTTCTTGGGCCCTGCGTTGTGGAGTCTTATGACCATGCGAGCTTTATGGCGCGGGAGATCAAGGCGATCTGCGAAAGGGCCGGTGTCGGCTTTGTGTATAAATCGTCCTTTGACAAGGCCAACCGAAGCTCGATCGAAAGCTTTCGCGGCGATGGAATGGAGCGTGGGCTTGAAATACTTGCGCAGGTAAAAGAAGAGACCGGGGTGCCGGTGGTGACGGACATTCACGAGCCGTGGCAGGCCGAGAAGGCTGCTGATGTTGCCGACATATTGCAGATCCCGGCGTTCCTGTGCCGGCAGACCGATCTGCTGGTTGCGGCGGCCCGCACGGGCAAGGCCGTCAATGTAAAAAAGGGGCAGTTCCTGGCGCCGTGGGATGCAAAGAACATCGTAGATAAATTATCGAGCGCGGGCTGCGAAAAGATCCTGTTGACCGAACGCGGGGCGAGTTTCGGGTATAATCAGCTTGTTGTCGATATGCGGAGTTTTCCGATAATGCGCGGGTTCGATGTCCCGGTCGTTTTTGACGTAACACACAGCCTGCAGCTTCCCGGCGGATTAGGGAAAGCAACGGGCGGCCAATCAGAATACATCGAACATCTTGCAAGAGCGGGCGTGGCATGCGGCGTGGATGCAGTCTTTATGGAAGTCCACAATGACCCGGCCAACGCCCCGAGCGACGGGCCGAACCAGCTTCCGCTTGAACGCCTGGAGAAATTGCTCGGAAAGTTGAAGTCGATCCATGAACTCGTTACCGAAGGTCCGTCATTGCCCGAATGAAATTCTTTTTTACATTCAGCCTGATCGTTCTAGTGTCTTCGATCGCGATCGGGCAGGAGCCGACTCGTTCGCAGCAGCTGGGCCGCTCGGTCGCGGAATTGTATCAGAACGGAAAGTATGATGAGGCTATACCGATCGCCGAAGAAATTGTCGAACTTGAACGCAAGGCGGCAGCATCGAAGAACCTTGTCAGTGCGCTCGAGAATTTGGCAGAGCTAAAGATAGCGCGCTTTAAGCGTCTCGTTGCCGAGTTTAATGCCGGAATGATCGAACCAAAGGCGGTGAAAGACTCGCTCGCCAAACTGAACGGCGGTGCTGAAAGTGCGGAGGCCGATCTCCGGGAAGCCATCGAACTCGCAGACCGCGATGCGGCGGGCCGTGCCGAGCAAAGGGCCGCGATCCGCCGAAGTCTCGCATGGCTGCTCTATCACTATCAGCCGAACGATCCGGAGTTGGTAATAGCCTTTGACAAGACCGGCCGGGACAAATTCGAAATGCGTTCGCGGGCCCGTTACCAAAAACGGACCGGGGAAGCGGAGAACCTATACGGCCAGGCCGTGAAGATCGCGGGCGAGGCAGACGCGAACAGCAATGCGGTCCTGCTTGCAACCTTTAATTTTGCAGAATTTGCGCTTGCGACCGGCGATCTTGAGAACGCTGTTAGATTGCTGGAGAGGTCAATCGCTGACGTTGAACGCGTTTTCGGGCCGAAAAGCCCAAGTTTGGTCCAGCCTCTGGAATTATATATCAAGGCTCTCGCCGCCACCGGCCAGGACGACCTCGCGTTTGACGCTCTCAGCCGGCTTGTCCGTGTGACCGGAAAATCGGCGGAGATATCGAAAGATCTTGTTGACATCTCGCTTCGCGCCGACAAGGTGTTCGCGCCGATCAATTCTTCCAGCGTCGAGGCAAATGCGATGGCGAACAAGGAGACGGCCGCCTTGTCGGGCCGGTCGGCGACGTTCAATTCATCTTTCGAGGCTATGCTGGCCGTTTCTA
>JADLDC010000206.1 GCA_020846885.1 Acidobacteriota bacterium
AAATGTGGGACAGCGTGCTTACCAGCGGAAAGCTCGTCTTCGGCATTGCCGATGACGATGTTCATACGTTCAAGCGTTTTGACGATCCGGCCGCGGCAAGGCCGGGACAAGGTTGGATATATGTTCGTGCCCCGTCACTAGATCTTGCCGCAATTGTTAATGCACTGAAAAAAGGGGATTTCTACGCCTCAACAGGCGTCGAGCTTGCCGATTATCAGGCGGGCCCAAAACAGATAGTCGTGACCGTGAAGCCGCAGCAATGGAGCAAATACCGGATCCAATTCATCGGACGCGGCGGCCGCATTTTGAGCGAATCTGACACCACTCCGGCAACCTATTCGATCAAAGGCGACGAAGGCTATGTCCGTGCGCGAATACTTGAATCAAACGGCAAAAAGGCCTGGACGCAGCCGGTAATGGTGAGAAGCAATTGATCTGCGATCTTGGACGAACTACTTTTCGAGGGCGGCATCCACTTCTTTTTCCAGCTTGTCCGGGTCTTGCTTGCCTTTGTCCAAAACGGCTCTGAGGATCATCATTTTCGCGAGAATGCGTATCTCGCTGCGGTCAAAGCGGTTGGCAAGGTCACGCGTTTTCTTGAAGTTGGCTTTGGCAAGTTTCTTCAAAAGGGTATCGGCCATTCCCAACTCGCTCGTCAGGCCGCGGACCATTTCTCCACCGAATGCACCAACCTGAACCTCGCCTTCGTCGATCATGTCACCTGCAACATCTATAAATTCGCCGACCTTGATAAACGCCGCAAGTGTGTCATTCGCACGCATGATCGTATCTTCAAGCACGGGAAACGCCTTTTCCGGATCGGATTCGACATAGCCGTTCGCCAGCATCCAGCTCAACAAAAAGTCCTGATATGTTTTGGGCTGAGGGTTGACCAGTGCCTGGGCATCTTTCATTATCTCGGCCGCCAATTCCCTATCACCGGCCTTTGCGACCTGAGCGGCAAGAGCGCTCAACCCGACGATCTTCTTGTCCTTGCCGGGCGTTTGGGTGAGAATACGTCGAACGTCAGCGACCACTTTGTCCCGCTGGTCCTTCGGAAGATCCTTGTTCGCAAGCTTCTCAACGTTTTGTTGAAGCTCCTTCTCGGCCTTTTCGCGTTCCAGCCGTTCGCGTTCGGCGCGGGAATCCGAGAGGTTTGCGTTCGACGTAGAATTGGATGCACGCGCCATGCGATTTGCAGCCATATTCGCCGTACTCTCAACGCGGTATGCCCTCGTTGCAGTGACCTTGAACTTGGCCCGAATCTGCACAGCCCGAGATGGATTATATTTTTCGATCTCGCTTACATACTGAAGGCCGTTGCCTTCCTCATCCTTTCCGTCGAGGATAGCTTGAGCGAGAGCGTCGGCAAGGTCCCGCAAACCTTCGCGGTCAAGCATCGGGCGTTTTCCACCCTTTGCTTTCGACTTCTCAAACGACTCACCGGCAGCGTTCAGGAAGGTGCTGGCAACCCAAAGGTCATCGGCGTTCTTGCCGGACTTGAACTTGCTCAACATTGCGGATGCTAATTCAGCACCTTTTTCCGGGTCCTTTTCATAGATCTTTTTCAGAAGTTCTATGTGCTGATAGTTGATCCCGTCGTCTAACGCCTTCATGGCAAATTCGGCCGCCTTTGCCGTGTTGCTCCGGGCGATCTCGGTCATAAGCTTTACTTCAAAAAACTTGTCCCGCGATTCGAGCTGCTGGCGAAACGTTGGGTTCGTGATCGCTGTGATGCTGTCAAAATAGAAGCTGAAGGCAAGTTCGGGATCGTGTTCCGCGAGGCTCATTGATATTTGCTGGCGAACAGCCATCGCGGTCTGAAAACGCCGCAGCAGCCTTCCTTTGTCGGTGATCTCGGCAAACATTCCGCCGCGGCGGTAGCTGTATGGGCCTTCCTCGTCGGCCTCGGCGGATGGGAACTGGTTCATCTGCATGTCATATTGCATCAGCAATTGCTGAAAATTGGCAAAGACATTTAGATAAAGCGAACGTGCCTCTTTCTCGTCATGAAACCACATCAGGCCGGCAAGTTCGGCGGAAAAGCTGATCCGGTTCTCAAGCGTGCGAAGGTTGTTCACGTCAGCCATCGTTTCACGCAGGAACGCAACGGCGTCTTTTTTCAGGGCCTCCGGGTCATCTGACGGCTTTTTGGCCGGAACGGTTTGTCCAAGGGCCATCGGCGAGAGAAGTGCAAGAAGCGTGAGAGTGTAGGAAAATTTTTTCAAGATCATTCGGCCTCCGTCGGTTAGCTGGACTATGATAGGTTGGATCGGGAAAATAGTAAATAGAGAATTATTTCTGTAGAAGGATCAACGGTCTTATGCTTGTAATTATCGACAATTACGATTCATTCACCTACAACCTTGTCCAATATCTGGGCGAATTGGGTGCCGAGATGAAGATATTCAGAAACGACGAGATAACTCCGGACGGGATCGAAGAACTTGAGCCAACCCGGCTGATGATCTCACCTGGCCCAGGAACGCCGGACGGTGCGGGCGTGACGCTTTCGGCGATAGAGAGATTTTCGGGCCGGATACCTATTCTCGGCGTGTGCCTCGGCCATCAGGCGATCGGGCAGCACTTCGGCGGCCGGGTTGTCCGCGGGCCCGAACCGGTGCATGGAAAGCCGGTCGAAATAAAACACGATGGCCGGACGATCTTCAGCGGGATCGACGGTGAGTTCAACGCCGGACGCTATCATTCGCTGGTCGTCGAACGCGATTCACTGCCTGAGGAGCTCGAGATATCCGCCGAATCACCCGACGGCCTGATAATGGGACTGAGGCACAAGGAAATGCCCGTCGAGGGCGTGCAGTTCCACCCCGAATCGATCCTGACCGAACATGGCAAGGTCATGTTGAGAAATTTTCTTCAGTTATGATCGCGGTTGGCCCAGATCTTCCTTAGATCTATGTCCCAACAAGCTTCTTTTCGTGCATTTTCGTGTCTTGATTCGTGAATTTCGTGGTACGGTTTTTCTTCCATTACCACGAAATCCACGAAATAAAGACACGAAAATACACGAAAGGAATTAAAACGGCTCACTTTAGGTTTGGTAGAATTTATCAATGCGACGGCATTCCACCTGGTCGATCAGGTCATTCTAAGCAGAACTTTTAGCACGCCTTTTTCGCCTGCACGGTTCATGGCGGCCAGGCCATCGGCTAGGGAGAATTCGTCACTGATAAGCCTTTGGACCGGTATATTCTTTGCCGCAAGCAGATCGAGCGCCGGGCCAAATCGGCCGCAGCGGGAGCCGACAATGGTTATTTCGTCAACGACAATGCGGGACGCCGGCCATGTTGGAGTTCCGTGAAACGTGGATTTGAGGACGATCTTTCCGCGCGGTTTGACGAGATCTACGGCCGACGCAAAGCCGGATTCCGAACCGCTCGCTTCGACAACGACATCAAACACACGGCCGAGCGAGGCGGCCCGATCAGCCGTGACGCATTCGATCCCGACATCCTCAGCGATGGAAAGCTTGTTCCTGTGGCGGCCGATGACGCAGATATCCCTGGTCTTTTCAGCAAGCGCCATTGCGCATAAAAGGCCGAGTTTGCCATCACCAATAACGGCGACGCGAGTTTCAGGAGCGATCTCAACCTGTTCGGTTATGCCGAAAGCGGCGGCAAGCGGCTCGGCAAACACTGCCTCGTTGTCCGTGATCGTTGAAGGCACTTCGATAAGATTTCGCACCGGCAGCGTAAGAAATTCAGCATGACAGCCATCGCGCCCGACTATTCCCAGAACGGTGCGCTCCGGGCAATGACGCGGATCCCCGCGGCGGCAAAGACCACAGCGGCCGCAGCCGGCGTTTATCTCGCCGACAACGCGTTTTCCGACCAGTTCGGGCTCGTCGTCCGCTCTTTCGACAACGCCGACAAATTCGTGCCCGATCGTGCCGCTAAAACCGGCATAGCCGCGAACTATCTCAAGATCGGTATTGCAGATGCCGGACGCCAGAACACGAACAAGGGCTTCGTCCGCGCGTTCCGGCAGCGATACATTCTCGACCGAGAAGACACCTTCTTTAGATCGCAACGCTTTCATATCCGCCCTTGAACAGTTTCAAGCCAACGATAATACAAAATACGCGAAATTTACATTTACCCGACCACTATCTATACTTTTTCAATTGGGCCCGAAACAATATGAGTAGAATTATCACAATTTTTTGCATAGTTGTTATATGCCTTTCCGCGATCTCGTGCAGCCAGCCGCCGGCGCCTAATTCCAATTCCGGCGAAAGAGTCTGCAGCCCCATCAGCGACACGCCGACCGAGGCATATAAACGACTGTATGCCGCTGTTAAAGAAAAGAACACGGATAAGATAAAGGCCGAAATGTCCGCTAAGAGCCAGGAATTTGCGGAATCACTGGCGGAACGGCAAAAGAAAACCGCCGCCGAAGTTTACGCGAACGGGTTTACGGCGACGACCTTTGCCCCGGAACTGCCGGAGATACGCGATGAGCGGGTTGCGGGCTGTTGGGCAGCGGTCGAGGTCCGCAATGATCAGGACAATCGGTGGGAAGATCTTCCGTACGTGAACCAGGACGGCTCATGGAAGCTTGCCGTAGGTGAAATGTTCAGCGGATCGTACAAGTCACCCGGCAAGGGCCAGGACCAGCGGGAAAAGGAAGCGGCAAACACCGCCCGGGGCAATGTTCCTCTGGCCCCGAACCCGATCGCCAACATAAATAGCGCGAATGCAAACAACACAAACGGCCCTAAATACGACGGCCCAGAGGTTGAACCGCTGCCGAAAAAGAAATGATCGACCGGACGGGAGTTGAGCAGATCTTGGCCCAATACGCTAAGCATGGCTGGAAATTACAGCGGGTTCTGCTTTCTCCAGTGTTCCCGGAAGCGGAATTTGCGGGAGTTTTTGACGGTGTTGAGATCACAAGTTCAGATCTGGACGGCCTTTGGTTTGCTAGGGTCTCAAGGCAGGGGATAACGGCGTGGGAACTGCGGCACCTTTCGGCGACACCGTACGCACTGGTTGAAAACATACCAGACGGGACCGATCCAGCCGATGCGGAACATACCCTAAGACAGGCGGAGATGAAGATGATCGCTGTTTTCAAAGACCGTCGGATCGGCCACT
>JADLDC010000207.1 GCA_020846885.1 Acidobacteriota bacterium
GCTGTGAGATAAGCAGATCGTCTATATTGACCCCAAGCTTACCGGCATAATCCGGATCCATTGCGTGCTCGGCATCGATATACGCCGCAATACCTCCTGCCTTTTGTGCCTGGGCAACCACCTGGAGCGCAAGTGTCGTCTTACCAGAACTTTCTGGGCCGTATATTTCGACAATTCGTCCGCGCGGCAGCCCGCCGACACCGATCGCCGCGTCAAGGCTAAGGCAGTTTGTCGAGATCGCCCCAGCTTCTTCGTGCGGCTTTTCGCCAAGCCGCATTATCGATCCTTTGCCGAATTTCTTCTCGATCTGCAGCAATGCCGATTCAATAGCTTTTGTTTTGTCCATAGTAATTGTATTGCCGAGCACGCATTCGCTCGCTTTTTTGTAGAATCTGCTCCCGATCAACAAACCAGGATGTTAGCACATGTTGTGAGAAATGTGAAATGCCGTTGCATGTGTGGCACATTTATCGATCCGGCATCTTTGAATGCTCACACGTTAGCCCAATTTAGCACTCCTATGCAAGGGAGGAAGCGGATGAACGGCGATCGGAGAACTTGCTGGAACCATAAAGCCCATTGCCAACTTTTTCCAGCGTGCTGATCCGGTTAAAATGCTACTATTAGCTCCGGGCCGACCGGGAATATTTTCGACAGGTCCGATGTCGGCTCGGCTGCCGGTTATTTTGCTTCCTGCGTCGTTTTTTCTTACGACACGCTTCGGGGCCAGGTTCAGTACGGCCTTCCTAGATGGAGGGCCGGAAGGATGTGATGAACTTCAGCGATCTGATCGGGCAAACGCTCGATGAAAAATATCAGATAGAAAGAGAGCTCGGCCGCGGCGGAATGGGAACCGTGTACCTTGCGACCCACCTCGGCACCGAAAGGCCCGTGGCCATCAAGGTAATCGCACCGCAATTCATGGAGCGCGCCGAGTTTGTCGAACGGTTTCGCCGCGAGGCCCGGGCCGCCGGCCGCCTTCGCCATCCGAACGTCGTTGACGTCACCGATTTCGGCTTTGCTGACACTGACGAAGGCCAGGTTGCATATCTTGTAATGGAGTACCTGGACGGGTGCACGCTTGGCGAGATCCTCGAAGAAGAAAAGAACCTGCCCGTAAGCTGGACACTCGATATTCTGGAGCAGGTGTGCTCCGCCGTTCAGGAAGCCCACGAAGAAGGTATCATCCACCGCGATCTGAAACCTGACAATATCTGGCTTGAGCCCAACCAGCGGGGCGGATATACCGTAAAAGTGCTTGATTTCGGAATTGCAAAGCTCGAAGCTCAGGAGAGGCACGACCTTAACGATCATGCTGTTAGGGAAGGCTCGCCGCAAACATTGATCGCGGGTGCAGGCAGCACATTTGCAGGCAGCCCGCATGACGGAACGATCCACGACAGCATCACACCGACCTTGGTCGGAGATGGATCTGCCACGGCCGTGATCGGTCCGGTCGCCGGTTCAGAGAACGAAACGATCCTACAGGGAGCGGGCGGCCGGGAAGATAAGGGCGGTACGCCTGCCGCTAATGCCGGGGCGGGTGGTAGAGTCGATCAGGAAGACGCAAAGACGCGGCTGATGGACACAGCCGGTTCTGGAAACGGGATCGATACCGCGACCTCTCATAGTTCGCTTATTTCGGCCCCGACGGCATCTAATCTCACTCGCGTCGGTTCTGTTCTCGGCACGCCTTTATATATGTCGCCGGAACAATGCCGCGGCGATCGGCTTGATCCGCGATCGGACATCTATAGCCTCGGCATCATCGCATACCAGATGCTGTCGGGCGATACTCCGTTCAGGGGTGATTTTACACGTGTGATGGAATCGCACAAGTATCTGCCGCCGCCGAATTTTTCAGCCAAGGGCGTCCGAAAAAAGCTCAAGCGTGTCATCCTTGATTCGCTTTCAAAGAACCCTGACGACAGGCCGCAAACCGCCGAAGCCTTTGCCAGCGCCCTCCGGGCGCGGTCCGAAGGCATCTTTGGCTTGCTCCGGCGTGCCGGAATGATCTGGACCGAGCATATTCAGAAGTTCACTACCCTGTCGATGTTCTTCTTTCTCCCGATCATCGGAACAACGGTACTTGCGGTCGTGTTGGGATTTCTAAAAGCAAGTGAGGCAATTCCCAGCTTTGCGGCGGACATCGGCCTAGGTGTGACGGGAATAGTCAATTTCTTGATGACCGCATTCTGTGCGTTTCTGATCATTGGCACTATCTCCTGGATCGTCACTCAATCACTTGCAATGCCGCTTAGGCCGATCAGGCTTCGTGCGGCCCTTTCGGATGCCCGTAAAAAATGGAAGACATTTGCGGGACTTGGCATTCTTACCACACTTGCTCCAATACTAGCAGCGGCTGTGGCGGCCGCGATCGCGTTCGCGGTCATTTTTGGCGTGCTTTGGCTGTTGTTCGGAGTTGGAACGGTTACGGTTCTCATTGCGGCAATTGTTAGTGTGTCGGCAGCGATCGTTGCGTTCTTTCTCGCGGCCGTCAAGCTTATGCTTATTGCTCCGGTCGTTATGATGGAGGGCCTCCGCGGCTGGAAAGCGGTCAAACGGTCAAATGCCCTGATCTCGCGATCGATGGCGACGGCCCTTGCGGCATACGTGATAATGTTCATGATCCCGATGGTGACCGCGGGAACGCTCTCGATCATGGTGAATATCAGCGCAAAGGCGTTCAACGGAAAATCACTATATTCCGAGAACGGCCGCAGCCAAGATCCTGCGTCCGGGGCGGCTCAAGCCTCGGAGATAAATGGTCGCGACACCGCGATCGAGATCGATCTGGGACGGGGGACAAGGTTCGAACAAAAAGAGCCGCCCAAGGATATGCGGGCGCGGCTTGTGGATGCGGTGCTTGAAACGCTCTTGCAGATATTCCTGCTTCCTATTCAAATAATCACTATCTCGTTTACGGCGATCATTATTGCGCTTCTTTACCTAAAAACGCGGCAGGCCGGCGGCGAGCCGCTGGAAGATCTGCTTGCCCGTTTTGAAGAAACGGACAAGCCGCGAAAGAAGTGGCAGGAGCGTGTTCGTCAGAGATTGATCCAGTCAGGCCGGATAACCGGAAGGTCATAAGAAATGAGAATGCAGTTTTTTTCCATTCTGACCACGCTCGGAGTAGTCACGTTCGGAGCATTGGCGGCCCTCGGCCAGCAGCAAGGGCGTTCGTTTCCGGTCGCGGCCGGTGTCCGCGTCGAGATAGTCAACCACTTTGGGCGTGTTTCCGCATCGGTGAACGACGGCGCCCAACATGCGGAGAGATCGTCAGATGACCCGGCCGTTTTTCTCGACACAGCGTCCGCAGACGGTGTTTCGGTATCGGACCTGAAGATCAACGCCTCACGGTCCCTCGTTCAGATCGAAGTCGCTCCCTCCGATGCAAAGAAGCGAATTGATCTGAGCCTGACCGTCCCGCCGAGGACACATTTGAAGATCGAGACGCGTGAAGGCGAAGTGCGGATCGGCGGCGATATTGCCTCGGCCGACGTTCGCACCGCAACGGGAACGATCGCGGCGGATGTGCCGACCGAACATGTTAGGTACTCGCTGCTTTGGACGGCCTCGAGGCCTCGGTTTCTGAGCGATTTCGAGTTGGAGAAGATCAAGGAGAAGTCCGGCGGTAAGTTTCGGATCGATGGGACGTATAGCGATGTACCGCCGGCGAACGCAGATGAAGCGGCCTTGATACAACGCGGGGAAAAGCGAGATCCTGAGGGAACATCAGATGCTCGCGTCGGTGAGAAAAGCAGGAAAGAGAAAATAGACAGGAAAGCTGAGCGCGTCTCACTCGATCTTGAAACGGCACGGGGCATTATTCTTCTGAACATTCCTCCCAATGAGGTCACGGGTGATCTTCGCGAGCGCCCGCTTACAAACGCTGCCAAGTCGATCATCCGCAGCGGCGATTCGCTGCTTATGGAGGCAATACGCCGTGCCGTGCCGCGGTATTACGGCGATTATCTGCGGACGCTGCCGCCGCTAAAAATGGAGCCGCGATTTGCGGAACGCAAGAAAATCGAGGATCCGGGCTATTCAGGGCTAAAGGTCGCGTCCGTCCGTGTGAGCGATGTGAACAACCGGGCGGTCGGCGATCTGACAGCAGCCGATTTTGAGGTGAGCGAAGGCGGCGCTGAGCGAGAGGTTGTCTCCGTTCGGCCCTCGACTGCACCATTCAATCTTGTTCTACTGCTGGATGTTTCGGGAAGTGTCGAAAATTACGTCAACTTTATACGAAAGGCGGCACGGAGTTTTGTTAATACGGTCGATTCTCGCGACCGGATCGCGATAGTTACTTTTAACGATGACGTGCACATAGTATCGAAGTTCACAACCGATAAAGGTGCATTGTCTATGAGCCTGGATACATTCGATGCCGGCGGCGCAACGGCCTACTACGACGCTCTCGCATATACGCTTGCCGAGACCCTTAGGCCGCTTAAGGGCGAACGTACGGCCATAGTTGTACTTACGGACGGCGATGACAACCGCTCTTTCCTCCCGTTCGATTCGATGCTCTCGTCGATAGAGGAAAGCGGGGCGCTTATATATCCGCTGTACGTGCCGTCAGCTTTGATCGCTGCGTCCGGGGGCGATTCGAAGGCGGACATCGACTCTCTGCGTTCTCGCTATCTGCGCGGTGAACTTACATCAAAGGCGAAAGCTGAAGGCGGCCGACTGGCAAAGGTTTCCGGCGGAGTGTATTACGAGATATCGAAACTTTCCGAAATCCAAGCGGCCTACGAGGATATCGTAGGCCAGCTTAGGACCGCTTACGAGATCGAATATCGCTCTGATCCCGGCAGCCTGGAGGCCGGTGTTTCGCCGCGGCTAAGGATCCGCACAAAGCATCCGAACACATACGTACAGGTCCGGGCGGTCGAACAACGGTCGGCGGCAAAATAGCGTTCCTTGCCCGGAAGGCCGTTCTATTCGCCAGAAACGGCCGACGCGATCGTTTCGCGCAGTTTTGCGGCAGACGTCGTAACAGGCTCTAGTTCCAGTTCCTCAACATTGCCTCTGACCGCTTTGCCGAACACAGCATTCCATGGCGGGATCACGATCGTCGCGTTGCCGAATGCCTTTGCCTGGCAGGCGAGGCGTATGAACGGATGCTCGTCGTCAGGCTGGTCGTGCCCGAACACTTTCATTCGCCGGCGTTCACGTGCGGATGGCGGCGAAAGTTTCTCCTGTCCGCCAAGGATCCCGACCCAGCAAGTGCCGCATGAGGCGGAGGTGCACTCGATCGGCACTGGACCGTCCCAACAGCGGGCATCAAGCGATTGCCAATCGCTGTCATGCGATTTGCGTGAGGCAGACGTGATCTGTTCATCGTTAATGATAGGGAAGCGGCCGGCAAAGGCAGACGCTGTGAAGTCAACCGAAAACTTTTTGTCCACGGTCTTCAGGAAGCCAAATACGCCCTGCGAATCGTCCTTTGCCCGCGCCGCGACGATCGAGTCCGGCGAACCTGTCATCACTCCTTCAGGCTTAACGACATGGCCCGGAGCCTTCGCCATTTCCTCAAGCCCAGTTTGCACCAGTGTCATGAGGCCGACGGCGGCGATCGCGGTAGTCAGCGACTCATTGGTCTTGGCCGCGACCGCGGCTGGCCGGGCAATGTTCGTGATCTCGGTCTTTAAACACGTGAACGGCTCGGCCGAGTTTGCCCGTTCAACAACAGCTGACTTTATTTGCGGCCAGAAGCGGTGGCCGTACAGAAAGTAGTGTGACGAATCGATCTTGTCGAGCAGTCCAAAATCGCCTTCTACCGCGACGGCCTTCATCGCCTGTTCAATGTCATCGGCAGTTTCGAGGTATCTGACAAGGTCAAGCGGGTAAAACCGGAACCAGATCTGGACCGCGTTGCGGTCAACAAGGTGGATGGCGGGCAGGACCTGTTCGACTGCCGCCAGCCATTCTGCCTCATTGAATTGTTCGATCGAATTTATAAATGCGTTATCCATGGTGATGTTTCCTCAACCGGAGGTAAACTTAAATTCTACCCAAATCGGCCATGCCGTCAAAAGCCCGGCCAACTCCGCCGTCGGCGAATATCAATCATCCCAACTATTGCCGCCAAATTGCCGTCCCAGCATTCCAAGGCGACGCCGTTCATCTCGCAGGCGCGATAGTTCGTCCTCGAGTTCCATCTTTTCCTTCACCCGTTGGCGTGCCAGGCCGCCTGTGTTGACGAAATCAAGGATCTTAGGCAGCTCTGCCGCGTCGAACCAGACTCCGTGCTGCTTGCACGCGTCAATGATAACTCCGGACGCGCGTCCAAAATTGCTCCGGTTCATCAATTGCCTGCAATCAGGGCAGCGAACGTATGTGACCTTTTCGAATTCGCCGTTCGCGTGGACAAAGCTGCCGATAAACGCAAGCACCGACGATTGCTGCTCTTTGTTAGCACAGAGGCTTTCAAACGTATCAGTTCCGGACCAGAAACCCTCGCAGCGTTCGCATTCCCGGATAAGTACAGTGTCGATCTTCAAAGATCGAAGCTGGATATTGCAGCGGGGGCAATCGCCCGCATCCTTCGGGTCCAACAGCGTCACAGACTGCGTCGGGCTTCCACAATGCGTACAGAATTTGCTGCCCAGAAACATCATTCCGAGACACGAACGGCATGCAGCGGTCCGAAGCCGCGAACCGCAGAATTCGCAACTCGGCCGATCCACATCGGCTGCCCCGCCGCAATTTGGACAATTCAGAGCTTCTGGCTGCATGAGGCTAACTCGGGCTAAGGCGTTTTTCGATTCCTGCACGCATTATGTCAACGGGTGCTTGTTGGTCGGTCCATATCTCGAACTGTTTCGCGCCTTGTTCGATCATCATTCCGAGTCCGTTGACCGCCGGCACGCCCGCCGCTTTTGCCTCACGGATCAACGTTGTCTCGGGCGGGTTGTAAACAAGGTCGTACACCAGCTTTATACCACCGAGTTCCGGTCCCGAAAGCACACAGTATTCTGCATTTGAGCCAGCGGTCCCAAGCGGCGTCGCATTGACGATAATGTCAAAATCATCAGCCATCTTGCGTTCGCCGACTCGGCCCTCGAACGGCACATCGATCTCGTTTGCCAACGCCGTGCCGCGTTCTTCGCTGCGAGCAAAAATGCCAACCGAAGCACCGGCATCCAGCAGGGCCGCGGCACAGGCCCGGGCGGCTCCGCCGGCACCGAAGAGCGCCACCCGTGCTCCGCTCAGTTCACCATACTCATGTTTCAGAGTGGAGATAAAGCCGTGTGCGTCAGTGTTGTATCCGTAGAGCTTGCCGTTTTCGATCTTTACCGTGTTAACGGCACCGATCTTCGCGGCGGCCTCGTCCACTTCGTCCAGATACTGAATGATCGCCTGCTTATGAGGATTTGTGACCGAAAACCCGTGAAAATTCAATTCTACCTCGCGGCTCGCGGGGAGGACCATGCGTTTCATGAAACTATCAAGGTCGTTGGTCTGAAGCGGCACGAAAACGGCGTTCAGGCCCGCTGACCTAAAGGCGGGGTTATGCATCCACGGCGATGCGGAGTAATCGGTCTTGCCGGCGATGATCCCGTAAACAGCGGTATCCTGATCAAGTTCGCGCACCCTGAAAATGTCGGTCAGGTCTTCGGCGGCCAGTTGTCCCGGTGCGGTTTCGCCTCCCGGTTCAAGGGCTGCGTATGTCATGAACGCCCCATGGGCCGGTCCGAGTATCCGTGTCCATTTTCCCGCCTCGCCCATCGCTAAAGCAGTGAGCCGGCGGCCGTCTTTCGCCGCGCGGGCCAACAGTTTCCAAACATCGACAGCATCCTCGGCATTCTCTACCGCCACGACGATCTTGCCTACTTCTTCTTCTGATACTACGGTGTCATACGCTTTATCAAGATTTGCTATTTCGCCGTCGAGATAATGCCGCGAGCGGACGACAAAGCATTGATCGACCCAAAACATAAGGTCCTTTCCCGGTATCAGGTCATATTCGTGATCGATCCAGATGGAGCCATGATCGATATTTCGGTGCAGGGCATATTCCATCCAGAATCCGATCCGGCTTGTCAGATCGCGCGTGGAATGGCCGCCCTGTTCTGTGGGCCGCATGGTGAGCAGTATTTGCTTCTCCGACACGAGCTGCTCAAAGGCTATTCGGACGTTCTCGCTGTCAAGCACGTCGAACCGCAGTTCGATCACGTCCGCCACCGATTCAGCCCGCCGCATCATGCCGATCAAGCTTTCGGCATCCTCCGAAAAAACCGATACACAGATCTTTGCGTTATTCATCTAATGAGCTCTTGAGATTCAATACAAAACTTGTTGAGGCGATCAGGCACGCAATAACGCCGACCGCCGCTGCAGCTACGACCAGAGTATTTCCGCTCTGCTTGACCGCGATCGCCGTGAGTGCCCATGCAATTGCCAGCGGAGCAAAATAATTTGTCAGTCTTACCCTGACAAAAACGCCAAATGCGGCGGCAGCGAGAACCAGGGCAGCTCCAAGAACAGGCCGGGCCGATCCGCCGTCAACACCAAGCGAAACAAGAAACACAGCAAAATTGACCAGGAATGCCGCTGCCGTCCAACCGAGATATAGCCCGAAAGTTCCGTGAACCAAAAAATATTCGAGGCCCGATCTTCCTTCCGGCTGCTTCAAATTGATCAAATACAAAACCGCGACCAGAGCGAAGAGGATAACGAGGCAGATCGCAAGCTGCTCATTCACCCAAAAAAACACCCATGCACAATTCAATGCGGATGCGAAAATGTAAAGCGAGCGGATAGGGCGAAATCGGTCAAGTTGACCGGGCAGCAACTGATAAACACTGAAAATTACGAGCCCCGCATAGATCAGCGTCCATATCGTAAATGCATACGCGGAAGGCGTGATCACCGTCGGATTCTTGTCCGAAACGATCTCCGGCGTCACGCCGCTGACATGTCCGGCGGCGGCGAGCCAGTTAAAGGCAACTGTCCCTAGTGTGGCCGCGAGGACGAGAAACGCACGAATTCGGTCTGTCATTGAAACCGGCTCAGTCATGGATCGATCAATCCTCTTTGCTTTGCTCTGGCGGACAATCGGTGTAATGTTGCATTGTAGTTAATTGCCTGGATAACAGTCAAAATTGCAGGCCGGCCGGCGTGAACCAAATAGTTCGAAGTTCACAATTTGGTATGACGATGAACGAAAACGTAAAGTTTTGTAAAGGCGAAGTCGCCGGTTGCAGCTAAATTTTAACGAAATCATGGGGTTTTCCGTCATAGGACCAGTATGCGACCCGATCGGCCACGTTTGGCATCGGTATTGCAAGCCGTTACAGTGACGCACTTTCCCTCTTCCCCGGAGCGTTAGTAGTTAAGTACGGAATAGGGAGAAACGGTAGAAATGAAGATATTCAAGCAGTTGCTACTTGGATCGGTCATGGTGGTCGGCCTGGCGTTTACGGCCGTCGCCCAGAAGGACGATCAGAAAAAGCCGCGGCCCCCGAAGGAGCCGCCTCCGAAAGTGGAGCCGGCGCCGGAAAAACCGCCGCCGCGAAACCCACGCGATGACCAAAAACCTAAAAAACCTGACGGCGGATTAGGCTGGCTGGTTATGAACAAGAATGATATTTTGGCGTGAATTCCCGTAACACGGACGGACCACGCGAAACCACGAAAGCAGTCCTTCAGGGCCGCTTTTTTTTCATGCGCCCATCCATTCACCCGATTCCGGGCGATCGTCACCTTCAAAATCCCGGCTAAACCTTTGTTTCTGCTTGTATTTGAGGACGAATCGGAATACATTTACGTAGTTTTTACGATTTTGGTCCTCGCTCAAAAAAGAATGCTGTCTTGTATGGCGGCATACACTATTTTTTTGAGATTTTAGTTAGAGTATCGTGCAAATTGCCACAATCGGCGGCTGAGATCAGTTGCTGAACCATGCGTTCCGTTAACGCTTTATTATGCGGAATGCGTTTTCTGGGAGATATCGGCGGCTATTCGAGTTGTTGCTGCCTCCCGCAAAAGACAAAGGACTCGAAAGACAATGGAGGATTCGAAGATGGAC
>JADLDC010000208.1 GCA_020846885.1 Acidobacteriota bacterium
CAAAGCACTGGCAGGATATCGGCGGGATGAAGTTCCGCGAGGTCAACGGACAAGATCTGCTTGTTTTCAAACCGGATGAGAACGGACGGATGCAGTTGATAATTCCATATCCGTTCATGGTCTTTAAGCGCGTCGGCCTTTGGGAAAATAATGCCGTGCTTATGCCCGTGCTTGTCGTGTCGCTGGCCGTAATGCTTCTGACACTCATACTCTGGTTCGTTGGGTGGTTGGTGCGGCGTCGTTACGGCAAGACGCTTGAACTTCCGCGGTTTGACATGCGGCTGCGATGGGCGGTCAGGGCCGTGTTCGCTCTGGCGATAATATTCGTGGTCTCATTGCTCGGCTTGCTCATGTACGGCATTCAGAATCTTGATTTTCTTGGCGGCACGGGCGGTCTGCTGATCCAGTTGTCCCAGGTTGTCGGCATCATTGCCTCGGCCGGAATGCTTGTCGTTTTCTTTAATGCATTCCATGCCTGGCGAAGCTCGATCTACGGGATCTGGGGCAAACTGCAGGCGACACTGTTTGCTCTCGCGGCCCTCGGATTTCTTTGGTTCGCTTTTGCCGGGCATCTGCTCTACATCAGTTCAAATTTCTGAGGCTATCACGTGTTGAAACTTAACAAGCTTGAATTGCGCGAGATCGTTCTGCCGCTGAACGCACCGTTCGAAACCAGTTTCGGAACTTCCGTCGAGCGGCGGATCATGGTCATTCGTGTTTTTGATAAAGACGGCGCCGTCGGGTACGGCGAATGCACGGCGCCGGAAAACCCATTCTATAACCACGAGACGATCGAGACGGCGTGGACGATAATCTCAAAATTTGCAGCCCCGCTGCTTGCTTCGTCAAATGTCGGAAACGCGGGAGATATCGGGACAGCGCTTGCCCCGATCCGCGGCAACCGAATGGCGATCGGCGGCGTTGAGGCGGCCGTTTGGGACCTCGAGGCCCGGCTGGCCAACAAGCCGCTTTGGCAGCATCTCGGCGGGACACTTCCGGAGATAAATTGCGGCGTATCCATCGGGCTGCAAAGCTCGCCCGAGGTTCTGCTTGAAAAAGTGACCCGCGAGGTCGAGGCCGGTTATCAGCGAATAAAGCTGAAGATAAAGCCCGGCCAGGATATCGAACTTGTCAGGACCGTCCGCGAAAAGTACCCGGATATTCTTTTATCGGTTGACGCAAACTCGGCCTACGTGCTTGACCGCGATGCGGAATTGCTAAAGCAGCTCGATGACTACGGCCTGCTGATGATAGAACAGCCGCTTGCGGCCGGCGACCTTGTGGACCATGCGCGGCTGCAGCGGAAAATAGATACAGCGATCTGCCTTGATGAGTCGATAACAACTCTTTCGGATGCAAAGCACGCACTTATCCTCGGTTCATGCCGGATCATTAATATAAAACTCGGCCGCGTCGGCGGACACGCTGCGGCCCGTGCGATCCAGGAACACGCCGCAAACAGCAATATCCCCGTCTGGTGCGGCGGGATGCTCGAGAGCGGAATTGGCCGGGCGCACAATATAGCAATGTCCACGCTCGCCGGGTTTACACTCCCCGGCGACGTGTCAGCCTCCGCACGCTATTGGGCCGAAGATATAATCGATCCGCCTGTTACCGTCAGCGCTACGGGCACGATAACTCCGCCCTCCGGGCCTGGGATCGGCTATGAGGTAAAAGAACCGCTGATCGAAAAATTGACCGTCCGCCGCGAGGAGATCAGTCTTGTGTAGCCGTCAAAGAATGGGCTGGCTCGGGCGGCGGGCAGCCTTATCGAAAAGCAAACTACCTTGACGCAGAGATAAATATCGCGTAAAACAATTCTACTTTCTTACGATACACGATCAGGGTTTGTGGTTTGTGTCGTTGCTTCGTGCATTTCGTGATGGCGAAGCCGGGGCCACGGACCACGAAACGCACAAAAAGGGAACCCGAAATTCACGAAGTAAGATGCCGTTCGGAAAGGTGCCTGCTTTTGAATAAACCCTGGATACGCGACAGTTTTGGCCCACAGTCCTTCGGGCTTTTCGGCAATTCGGATAATATAGATAAACATCGGAGGTAAAACGCGGCCAGATGGCATCGAACCTGGTTCAAATAACGCGCCGAGGCTTTGGTGAAACAATGCGGCGGGACGGTTGGTGGATACCGTCGCTGCTGACGTTTCTCGGCTTTTCGGCATTTATTGTTTATTCGACGTGGGCGGCGTTTCAGGGCGAGCATTATTCGTTCGGGCCGTACCTTTCGCCGATGTACTCGCCGCTGATATGGGAGGCGGCAGGACAACCGCTTTCGCATCATTCGTGGCTTGGAGCATGGCCCGCATGGCTTCCAACCTATCTGCTCGTACAGCCGATAACACCCGCGATCTTGATCCTTTGGGCGCCGGGCGGATTTCGCTTTACGTGCTATTACTATCGCGGCGCTTATTACAAAGCATTCTGGGCCGACCCGCCGGCGTGTGCCGTCGGCGAGCCGCGCAACGAATATCGCGGCGAAAAGAAATTTCCATTGATATTGCAGAATGTGCACCGATATTTCCTGTATATCGCGCTTCTTTTTATCGTGATACTGGCCTACGACGCCATAGCGGCGACACAGTTTGCTGACGGTTTCGGTATTGGCGTCGGAACG
This sequence comes from Acidobacteriota bacterium, assembly GCA_020846885.1. Taxonomy (GTDB): domain Bacteria; phylum Acidobacteriota; class Blastocatellia; order Pyrinomonadales; family Pyrinomonadaceae; genus OLB17. Next base: position 2,632 of record JADLDC010000208.1, read on the forward strand.
CTCGTGATGACGATCAATGTGATCTTATTAGCTTCGTATACCTTCGGCTGCCACAGCCTCCGCCATCTCGTCGGCGGCCGCTGCGACACAATGTCGAACAAACCCGTCCAGCACAAACTCTGGCAATGGGTCAGCAAGCTAAACGGCAAACACATGCTCTTCGCCTGGCTATCGCTGTTTTGGGTCGGGTTCACGGACTTTTACATAAGGATGTGTTCGATGGGGAGTTTTACTGATTATCGTATTTTTTAAACGCAGAGACGCTGAGGAGCAGAGGGGAGTTTTTGCCGCGGATTTGTGCAGAAGACGCGGATAGGAACTTAATGGAATTGTTTTGATCTGCGTTATCCGCGTAAATCCGCGGCTAAATTCTTTCTTCTTAGGCTCAGAGGGAACTCTTTTGCCGCAGATAGGCGAGGATAAGAAATTTTTGAAATTTGTCTTGATCTGCGTTTATCCGCGCAGACCCGCGGCTAAAATTTCTTTTTTTTTCGACGCGTCCCTGTATTGAACAGATTTAATGACTGACTACACAACATTCGAACACGACGTTCTTGTCATTGGTGCCGGTGGTGCTGGCTTGCGCGCGGCTATTGAGGCGAGTGCGGCCGGCGTTAGCGTTGGGCTGATCTGCAAATCGCTGCTGGGCAAGGCTCACACGGTGATGGCCGAGGGCGGGATGGCGGCGGCGATGGGGAATGTCGATGACCGCGACAATTGGCGGGTGCATTTTTCCGATACGATGCGCGGCGGCCAGTACGTAAACAATTGGCGAATGGCGGAACTTCATGCAAAAGAAGCGCCTGAGCGTGTTAGAGAGTTGGAAGCGTGGGGAGCGGTTTTTGACCGGACGAAAGACGGCAAGATCTTGCAGCGAAATTTTGGCGGGCATCGCTATCCGCGTCTTGCACACGTCGGCGACCGGACGGGATTGGAACTCATCCGAACGCTGCAAGACCACGGCATCCATCAGGGCATTGATGTCCACATGGAAGTGACGGTGATCTCCCTGCTAAAAGACGGCGACCGCGTTGTCGGTGTACTGGCATACGAACGCGAACATGGCCGGTTTCGCATATTTAAGGCAAAGGCGGTTGTGCTGGCGACCGGCGGCGTCGGGCGGGCGTTCAAGATCACGTCGAACAGTTGGGAAGGAACGGGCGACGGCCATGCGCTTGCATATCACGCCGGTGCGGAACTGATCGATATGGAGTTCATCCAGTTTCACCCGACCGGAATGGTTTGGCCGCCAAGTGTGCGCGGGATTCTTGTGACCGAAGGTGTTCGCGGCGAGGGCGGCATTTTGAAGAACAGCGAAGGCAAGCGGTTTATGTTCGACGACATTCCGCCGCTTTATAAAGATCAAACCGCGAGCGACCCCGAAGAAGGCTGGCGTTACACCCAGGGCGACAAGACCGCGAACCGCCCGCCGGAATTGTTGACGCGCGACCACGTCGCTCGCTGTATCAACCGCGAGGTCAAGGCCGGCCGCGGTTCGCCGCACGGCGGTGTTTATCTCGATATCGCGTGGATAAAAGAAAAGCTGCCGAACGCCGCCGAGCATATCAAGAAAAAGCTTCCCAGCATGTATCACCAGTTCATGCAGCTTGCAAATCTTGATATCACGACCACGCCGATGGAGGTCGGCCCAACGACGCATTACATTATGGGCGGCATCCGCGTCGATGCGGACACGCAGGCCTCGACGCTGCCCGGCCTGTTCGCCTGCGGTGAATGTGCTTCGGGCATCAATGGTGCGAATCGCCTTGGCGGCAACTCGCTTTCCGATCTTATAGTTTTCGGCAAACGTGCGGGCGAATACGCGGCGCAGTTCGCACAACAAAACGGCCACGGCACGATGGACAACGCGCAGATCGAACGGGAAACAAAACGAGCGCTCGAACCATTTGACCGCGAAGGCGGCGACAATCCGTTCGTTGTTCAGCACGACCTTCAGGACATGATGCAGGCAAAGGTCGGCATCGTGCGCGTTGAAGAAGAAATGCAGGAAGCGTTGGCCGGCTTACGAGGATTGAAAGATCGTGCCGAGAAATGCTCCGTCACCGGCAACATCGACTACAATCCGGGCTGGCACACGGCGCTCGACCTGCGAAATCTTTTGACCGTTTCCGAAGCGATCACCCGTTCAGCCATCGAACGAAAAGAAAGCCGCGGCGGCCAGTTCCGCGAAGATTATCCGAACAAAGAACCGGAGTTTGCAAAATTCAACATCTCGGTCAAAGAGGTAAACGGCGAGATGCAGATATCACACGTCCCGCTCCCGGAAATGCCGGCGGAGCTCAAGGCCGTTATCGAGGAGATGGGTTAACGGAACGCCGGCGTCCCGCCGGCGAATGTGTGGCCGGCGGGACGCCGGCGTTCCATATGAAAGCAACATTCAGCATTAGACGCGGCGGGAGCGAGGGCGGTGAGTTGGTCGATTATCGGACCGAGGTGACCGAGGGCATGGTCGTGCTTGATGCGGTGCATCAGATACAGGCCGAATCGGCGCCTGACTTGGCGTGCCGATGGAACTGCAAGGCGGGCAAATGCGGCTCATGCTCGGCTGAAATAAACGGAAAGCCAAAGCTGATGTGCATGACGCGGCTCGACACGATCGACATCACACAGCCGGTGACGATCGAACCAATGCGCGCCTTTCCGCCGATCAAGGACCTCGCGACCGATGTTTCGTGGAATTTCGAGGTAAAAAAGCGCATCAAAAAATTCAAACCGCGAAAGCCAGACGCCGAAGACGGTACATGGCGGATGCAGCAATCCGACGTTGACCGCGTACAGGAATTTCGCAAGTGCATCGAGTGTTTTCTTTGCCAGGACGTTTGCCACGTTCTCCGCGATCATAACAAGCACGCCGAATTTGCCGGCCCGCGGCATTACGTTTACACGGCCGCGCTTGAGATGCACCCGCTCGATACCGAAAACCGCATCGACGAATTGAAAAACGATTTCGGCATCGGCTATTGCAACATCACAAAATGCTGCACAAAGGTCTGCCCCGAGCACATTACCATCACGGATAATGCTATCATTCCGTTAAAGGAACGCGTTGTTGACGAGCATTTCGACCCGCTTGCGAAACTGGTAAAGCTGTTCCGAAAGAAATGAAGTATTCAGAAGCAGCATGGGCCGAGAAACGAAAGCGAGGCCTTGCAAGATATCTTTTGATCGATGGCATTCTCTACACCGGCGGGCCGTTTGCGGTGGTGATGCAGATCATCGGAATTTTTCTGCTCCGCGATGAGGGGCAGACGATCGGGCAATATTTTACGTCAACCATGACGTGGTTGACCTTCATGCTGCACGGAACGCTGTTCGGCCTTGTTGTTGGCTTTTTGAACTGGAAGCGAAATGAAAGCTCGGCCGCGCGAAAGGACCTTTCGCCCTAGGCTCAGCGGTGTTGTACGCACGAACGCAGAAACTCAAACCTTTATGTTCGAACTAAAACCGATCTCACACGAAGCAGTGCCCGCGGCACTTGAAAAGGCGAACCGCTATCGCCTGCTTAACGAACCCGGCGCGGCCGAGAGCATCTATCTCGACATCCTGGCGGTCGAACCGGAAAATCAGGACGCGATCAAGAATCTTGTACTCGCGATGAGCGACCGGTTCGGCAAAGATTATGCCGTCGGCGATACGAACATCAATGCTTACGTCGCAAAATTAAGCGATCCTTACCAGCGGGCGTATTACACCGGAATCGTTTACGAGAGGCGTGCAAAAGCAACGCTTGCGAAAGGCGGCCTGCAGGTTTACGAGCTATTTATCCAGGCGATGGAATGGTTCGAGCGGGCCAACGCCTTGCGTTCGTCCGGCAATGAAGAGGCAATTCTTCGCTGGAACGGATGTGCGCGGATCATCAATCAAAATAAATTGCAGCCGCACGTTATGTCGGCGGGCGATACGCTCGAATAGTGACCCGTGCTGTGATAATCTGCTGATTGAAAGCATCAGCTTCAAATTCCGTCAACATTCTTAGAATAAGGAAGGTATCAAAGGCATGCCAGGAAAATTTGAGATCAAAACCGGAAAGAGCGGCAAGTTCAGCTTTAATCTTAAGGCCTCGAACGGCCAGGTCATTCTTTCAAGCGAAACATACGATTCACGAAAAGGCGCCGAGGGCGGTATTGCTTCGGTAAAAAAGAATGCCGGCAACAATGCCCGGTTCGAACGCAAGACGGCCAAAGACGGCTCGGCCTATTTCGTCCTGAAAGCATCGAACGGTGAAACTGTGGGGAAAAGCGAGATGTATAAAACCGTCAAGTCGATGGAAAACGGCATTGCCTCGGTTGGAAAGAATGCTCCCGACGCTCCCGTCGTCGATGCAAAGTAGTTCTAGATAGTTGGACAATAAAACGAAAGCCCCGCGCATTCCGGAGGGGCTTTTCTTCTTTCTTTGCGTCTTTGCGGGAGATCTGCCTTTCCCACAGAACGGCAAAGACGCATTGGGAAGAATAAGAGCAAAATGACCACGACATCGAAACGAGTCCGCCCCGGCAACGAAGTACTCCTTAGCGATAAACTCGCGTCCGTACGCGGCGAGCGGATCGGCCTTGTCTGCAACCAGGCATCGGTTCTGCCTGACCTTCGCCACGCTGCCGATGTATTCTTCGAGCACCCGGACATTGATCTGACCACGCTCTTCGGCCCGCAGCACGGCATTCGCGGCGATGTGCAGTACAACATGATCGAAACGCCGCACGTCCGCGACACACGGACCGGGCTGATGGTCTATTCGCTCTACAGCGAAACGCGTGTGCCGACCGAAGAGATGGTTGCTGACATCGACACTTTCGTCATCGACCTTCAGGACGTTGGCTGCCGCATCTACACATATACCTACACGATGGCGAACTGCATGATCGCCGCCGCGAAATTCGGCAAGCGCGTCATCGTTTGCGACCGGCCAAATCCGATAAACGGCGTCACGGTCGAAGGCAACGTGACCGAAAAAGAGTTCACATCATTCGTCGGCCAGTTCGAATTGCCGACGCGGCCCGGCATGACGATCGGCGAAATGGCGAAGATGTTCAACGAGCATTGGGGCATCGGCTGCGAGCTCGAGATCATCGAGATGAAAGGCTGGCGGCGCGAGATGTGGCATGAAGAAACAGGCTTGCCGTGGGTCCTTCCATCGCCCAACATCCCGACGATCGACACCTGCGCCGTTTTCCCCGCGACCGTCCATCTCGAAGGCACCGAACTAAGCGAAGGCCGCGGGACCACGCTCCCATTCGAGCTGAACGGAGCTCCGTTCATCGACCCGTATGCGTGGGCCGCGGAACTGCGCAAATTCGATTTTCCCGGTGTCGCCTTCCGCGAGGCTTATTTCCAGCCGACCTTCTGCGAGTTCGCCGGCCAAACCTGCGGCGGCGTCCAACTCCACGTCACCGACCGCTCGGCCTTCACGCCCGTCATCGTCGGCATCGCCATGGTCAAAACCGCCTACGATATGTACCCCAACCATTTCCAATGGCGCCAAAACGCCTACGAATACGAATTCGGCAAAAATCCGTTCGATGTAGTCTGCGGGACGGACAAGATCAGAAAGGCGATCGAGTCGAACGCCGCCTTTTCTGATCTGCATGGCGCGGCTGGAACCGGCCTCGCAGGATTTAAAGAAATCCGATCAAATTACTTGTTGTACTAGCGGCAACTCGGACCGCGCACCAATTGGCAACCAGCGAAGTCCTCACTCTTTCGAAACACGGAGCGGAAACGTGCTACTCCCGTCGCGACTCGACCATGTGCCTTCGAAGGTGCCGTCCTTTAGAAAGCCTGAGATCTGCGCATTCTCTTTGTATGTGCGGACCGGCCCGTATGCCTTCATTTCGGTGGCCGGGGAAAGCACATACTCAGTAATCTTCGCGCCAGCCTCGGTTTCGTTTCCCCGCAACCCGATACCTTCGCCAAACTTCAGGTACGCATACATACCTCTAAGACCGGTACCAAACTCGCGATTCAAAACCATTGCGATCGGAAAACTGCCGTTGATCGACCCCACGAACAATTGTGGAAGTCGGTCGGAGCGGAATTTCGCAATCGGCCCGTTGCTCAAACCAAATATGATCCGCCCGTAGGCATTCAGATAATTGCGGAAGTCGCCGAGTTTGAAACGGACGATCATGTCCAATCCATCAAACTTCTGGCCCTTGACCAGGCAGTTCTCACCATCAATGACGATCTCGCGGCTACGAATGTAGTAGTCAGTCAAGTTATCGTTCCTGAAACACCCAATCGTATCAAGATAGAATTCCTGATATTCGCGTTCTACCTTTTGTCTTACCTCGCGGCGATATTTGGCGGAACGTCGTTTGGCCACGGCTTTCGAGAACTCTTCGAACCCGGCATTTGTAAAGAGATCTCTGAGATCAATGCGATCGCCGTTAGCCGGATTGAAGTTGTAGTATCGGTGCCAATATGTACAGGTCATGCCGCAGCTAGACTCCTCAAAACCGATGGAGAGAACGCGGCGACTGTTCGAATGGATGGCAGTTTTCATCCAAACCTTGCCCCCGTAGATCGAGTCATCGTTAACCTCCGCCTGCTCGAAAGCTCCTCTGTTTGATCGCGTTATGAGCTTGTTTAGTTCGCTTAGCTGCAGCAACTGGTTAATTCGCGTCGCGGCCCTCGGACTTGTCGCGTTTCTGAATATGGGGAACGAGAAATCCCTTCCCTTTGTCAGCATCGTGACACGGTGACGTTGGCCGAATAAAGAGGTAGTCAAACCGAAAAATAAAATTAGTGTAACTATGGTTTGTCGCATTGCGGTTCTTGATTCCAAGAATCACACGAATGCCGCAACGATTTGAGCGTCAGGGCAACACCTATTTGGTGTGGGAACCCACACTAGCACCAGGAACTTGCACCCCTCTTCTTGCGGCACACTCGCTACCGGTCGTGTTTCTGCCGGAGGTCTTCCAAAACCTTTTCGCCGCGGGGCGAGAGCCGGTAGCCGCGTTCGAGGCTTTCGGTCAGGCCAAGAGCCTTTAGTTTTCGGACCCATGGTTTGAATTGGGGAATCTCTACGCCGACGATCTTCGCAAGAACGCCGGAATAAGTGGCGGGGTGGTCGTGTATCAACTGAAGATACTGTTGCGTCCACTGGCCGCGTTTGCTGTTCTTGTCGAGTTTGCGCAGTTTTTCGATGATCTCGGCGATTTCGGTCTCCGAGAGATCAGCGTTCTCTCGTAATGCGATCCGCGGGTCTTCGCCGGCGAAGTGGATACGAATTCGGTAGATAGGATCGTCGCGATAGCTCAGGTGAGCGAGCAGGTCGGCAACGGACGGGAATCCTGCTTCGCGGGCTTCCATTTCGGTGATGTCGTTTGGTTCGACGACGTCGACAGAATCAATGCCGATAACGCCGCCCTGCGTCATCTGCGTTCCGCCCGCTTTCGCTCCCGGACGGCTCCAGCGGCGGAAGAGGAGGGTTATCTCGCCGTTCTTGATGCGTTCCAGGATCTCGTCTTTGATGAGCATTCTTTCGTGCTTCGCACTCATGCGGACAAGAGTGTCCGCGTTCCGCCTAAGGCGTTAGGCCCGGTTCGTAGTGCATCATGAATTCGAGAAACTTTGATGTTTCGATCATGTCGCGGCCTTCAAAGCGTATGCTGTGTGCGTCGGTGCGTTCGATGATGGAAAGATAGCTCAACACCTCGGCCGGGCGATAATTTTTGAACCGCACCTCCAGCTTAACGGGTGTTGCGATCTTGTAAGGTTTCAACTCACCGATCCGCCCGATCGCGCGTTTTATCTTTTCACGGATCAGATCTTGCGCCGGTTCGGGCATCATGGTCCGGGCGGAGTGGAATCCGTAGTTCCACTTCACCACCGCTCCTTCGATCGGGCCGAGAAGCGCGGTCGTTTCCTTGACCGCGGCGTCGTCGCCGGAGACCATTATCACCGGCACATTAAAGTGGCCGGCGATCGCGGCGTTGATCCCAGCCTCGGGAACCGAGACGCCGTTCAGCCTGACATCGGCCAGATTGGCGCTCGACATTGTGTGGGCACGCACGCCGTCCGGATTTGTTGTCGAAGAATGATAGCCGATAAAGATCGCGCCGGCGAATGTTTCGTCAATGCCCTGCATCATCATCAGCGGCCGCGGCCAGGCACGAACGAGCGTGATATTCTTTGGCAGCTTTTCGATCAAAAGGTTCTGGCCGTTGCCGTGCGAGTCGCTGACCATTATCTCGGTTGCACCGGCGGCAAACGCGGCCTCGATCGCGGCGTTTACTTCCTGCGTCATAAACTCGCGAAACCGCTGGTACTCAAAGCCCTGCGGCGTCAATTGCTCACCGGTAACAACGCCGGTAATGCCTTCCATGTCGGCGGAAATATAGATCTTCATTCTCTTTGCTTGAGCCGAGGTCGGCATACAGACGGCGGTTATGGTGTAGAGTACAAAACAAATGGCTATGAAGCGAAGTTGCATATTCTTGATTTTTGCTAACGCCATACCGGCGGTTACCCGCCGCTGACGGCGTTAAAGATGTGAAGTGCGGCGTCAGGAGCGACCGCGGTTTCTAATCCATTTAACCTGCGAACATCGCGGCCGTCGTAAAAGATATTGACATGTTGTCGTATCTCGCCTTGTTCGTTCAAGATGCGGTCGCGAAGTGAAGCTCGTTTCTGCCATAAAGCCGCGAGAACTTCACCAATGGTTTCGCGATTCGCATCGATCGCAAATTCCGTTTCACCACCGCTAAAGCTCTTGAGGTGGCCGCTGAGATAGACCTTTACCATTTTTTACGTCTTCCTCTGCGGCTTTGCGACTTTGCGGGGAAATTCCTTTTCCTGTTCGTCTGCGACCCCGCGGCAATTCGGGAGCATTTCTTTGCCCGCAGAGCCGCAGAGTTGCGGACGTACACCTTCATGGACTTAATACGCCTGCACGCAATTGATCTCGGGCAGCGAGCCCTGGATCATCGTCCACGAATCGCCATTGTCTGCCGAGCCGAAGAGTTTGCCGTTCTTTGTACCGAAATAGACCTCGTTTCCGGTCGAACCGACCGCGTCGCGCAATATCACTTCGAAGGCATTCTCCTGCGGAAGTCCATTTGCGAGCGGTTCCCAATTTTCACCTTCGTCGCTGCTGCGGTAAATACGGAGTTTGCCTTCGCAGGTAAATCGCTTGCCGTCGGAATCGAGCGGAACGATGAATACATTGCCGTTATCGGTTGCTGTAATACCGAAACCAAAATTTGACGGCAATCCGTTTTCTATTTCCTGCCATGTAGTCGCTCCGTCGCGGCTGCGATAGACGCCATGGTGATTTTGCAAGAAGAACGTCTCTTTTTTCGACGGATGGCGGACGATCTTGTGGACGCACTGGCCAAATTCGGGATACGGATCGGGTAAGAAATATGCCTTTACGCCGGTATTTGTAACATTCCAATTCTTGCCGCCGTCGGCCGACTGGTAAACGCCGCCGGTCGAAATGGCGATCTTTAAACTGTCCCGATCGTCCGTGTCGGCAACGATCGTATGAACGGCCAGGCCGCCAAATCCCGGCGTCCACTGCTCGCGGTGCGGGTGATCCCAAAGCCCGCGATTGATCGTCCATGTCCGTCCGTTATCGTGCGATTCGAAAACGGCCGCGGGAGCGGCTCCGACGTAAAGCGTGTCGTCATCTGCACCGGCCGCGATCTGCCAAATATTCTCCAGCGATTTCTCAGTGTCTTCGGGAAATTTGATCCGCATTTCTTCCGGCATGTCCCACGTCTTGCCGTTGTCATCGCTAAAAACAAGCTCAGCCCCGAAATGCCAGCTCGTCGCCGCCGCCCAAATACGATCGCGCCCGGCCCGCCGGTCGAGCATCATCGCATAAACCGAACGCCCCGCAAAATGCGGCCCGTCGATCGACCAAGCGCCGGCGTTTCGTTCGAAGATAAAAGCACCCTTTGCCGTGCCGACGAGAAGTTTACCTGCTGTTTCTTTCATGATTACTTACTCAGGGTGCAGCTTCAACAGAAACTCGGTTGGAAAATGATAACGCTGGCTGCACGGCGATTCTTTTAATGCGGTCACGTGCAATCTCACAGTACTCATGACTGATATCGACACCAATGAACCTTCTACCCAGTTCATAAGCTACCCTCGGGGTCGTACCGCTTCCGCACATCGGATCAAAAACAACGTCACCGGGATTAGTCCAAGACTGAACGTGATCCCTGACGAGCTCGCACGGAAAAGGAGCCGGGTGTCCTTTGGCCTCTTGGTCCTCTTGCTTTTTCCCAACAACATACTCCCAGATATTGCCTTTAATTTTCTTAATCCCAACAGGATTTGCTAGTTTCGATCTTTTTTGTTCGTTCTTTGAGTAGTTCTTATAGGTGGTGCCGTTCAGTTCAAGGCCCGCGTGCAGGCAGTCAACCATGATCGGGTTATGGGTCTTTACAACCCCTTTGCTGAAGATGAACATATATTCAAATTCGTTGTTGTAGCGTTTACGATATATCTGAGGAATGGGGTTTTTCTTTCTAAAAATCATCGTGTCGTGCAGATTAAATCCTATTTCCTTAAAGAAAAGTGCTTGTTTAAAGCTCGTACCGGTCTCCGTTGCGTCAATAGTCGCATCTGCGACAACCCAAACGACTACGCCACCGGGTTTCGTTATTCGAAATAACTGGCGAGCAATGTCAACGAAAGGGAAAACGTAGCCCTTATAATTTCGCAGGTCGTCATATGGGGGCGAGGTAACGGTGAGGTCAATTGCACTTTCGTCAAGAGCGCTCATCACTTCAAGACAATTTGCCTCGACAATCGCATTAACGTAATTTTCAAGACTCATAAATATTATTTTAAGGAAAACAACCCGCTATCCGAAACCGAGCGAATGATCTTAATCCTGTTTTCAATGCGATGCACTTCAAGTAAAGCCATTAGTGCCTCATCATGTGTCATTCGCATAATTCTTTCTCGCTCCGCCGCCAAGAATAGTAGCCCTTCAGCTTTTGCTACTTCAACTGATTCTGACGCGGCCTGTTTTTCTATCATCCATAAGGCTTCGATTTTTGGCGAGAAGGACAAAATCGCTCTATTTACGGAAAGCCAGTAATCCAAAGAACTCTTTGTCGGATTGAGTGCGGCAACCGTTTGAAAAATCTTCTGAAGCAGCATTTCTGCCTTAGCGGTGCCGTCGACAATGAAGTAATTCAAAAGCAGTACGAGATGAGAATAGGTAAAGATACAAACGTTTCGACGTACGGCCTGCTCGTAAATTTGGCTTGTTGCCCGTGGCAATTGATAAATCGGGCAAACCACCATTGCATAGGGTTTGCCACGCTTCCAACCGTCCATTGCTGAAATTTTAAAGTCCTTCTGGTTCTTTGCTGTACGGCTTAGTCGGAAGCATTTCGCGTCCGCAACAAAGCTGAATTTGCCGGCGAATGCTTCGACATCTGCTGCGTCCGCTCGTTCTTTCAAAACCAAACTCTTCATGCCCAAAGACTTGTAAGCTAGTGAGAGAAGGGTGTCAGTGTATTTCGAGTACAGCTTTTCTTCGCTCGAGTCATGCCCGTATGATTCGGGAATATCGCCACATAACCTCAAGTGGCTAATTAGCACTCCAACTCCAGATCTTTTCAACTCTGCAACCAACTCACTTTCGAGGCGCTCGAAATCATCACCGAAGTTACCACTTAATTTTTGAATTTCCTTGACCCAATACTGGCGTAACTTAAGCTCTTTGGCTGTAATGACCTTTTTCATTCGTGATTTGAAGTCTAGAACCAGCTGCTTTTCTTTTTCGATCCGCCGCCGAAGATGCTGCCTAGCACGCCGCGGACGATCGTGTTGCCGATCTGGCGGCCGATCGAACTGCTGGCGGAGCGTGTAACGCTTTTCGTAATAGACTCGACAAGCGTGTCGGGAGCCCTGGCGGCGGCACGTTCGGCCCTGGCCTGTTTCTCGGCGTCTTTCGCGGCTTGCTCGGCTGCCTTTATTTCGGCGTCCGCCGCCATTTTTTCTTCGGTCTTTTGAGTCAGAAGTTCAAATGCTGATTCGCGGTCGAGGGGCGTGTCATAAGCACCTGAGACTAACGAATTTGCGATAAGGTCTTTTCGCTGTTCGGGCGAGACGGGCCCGATGTGGCCGGCCGGCGGCACGACAAAAGCACGCTCGACGATCGTCGGCACACCTTTTTCGTCCAGCGTCGAGATCAGCACTTCGCCGACCCCGAGTTCAGTTATAACCTTTTCGGTATCAAGCTCTGGATTTGTCCTGAACGAACTGGCGGCGGCCTTAACTCCCTTTTGCTCCTGCGGCGTGTATGCACGCAGAGCGTGCTGAATGCGATTGCCGAGTTGGGCAAGCACCTTTTCAGGAATATCGGCCGGGTTTTGCGTTACAAAATAAACGCCGACGCCTTTAGATCGGATAAGGCGAACGACCTGTTCGACCTTTTCGGTCAACGCCTGCGGAGCGTCGGAGAAAAGCAGATGCGCTTCATCAAAAAAGAAAACGAGCTTTGGCTTTTCGAGATCGCCGGCTTCGGGCAGCGATTCAAAAAGCTCCGACAGCAGCCAGAGCAGGAATGTCGAGTAAAGTTTCGGCGCGTTTATCAGTTCATCGGCGGCGAGCAGATTGAGCACGCCTTTGCCGCTGATCGTCTGCATAAAATCGTCGAGCTTTACGGCCGGCTCGCCAAAAAAAAGATCGCCGCCTTGTTGGTCGAGCTGCAAAAGTCCGCGCTGTATCGCCCCGACCGAAGCCGAAGAAACATTGCCGTATTTCAGCGTCAGTTCATCGGCATTCGACCCGACAAACTGCATAAGCGATTGCAGGTCTTTTAGATCAAGGAGCAGCAGCCCGTTGTCGTCCGCGTATTGGAACGCGATCGAAAGTACGCCTTCCTGTGTTTCGTTCAGCTGCAAAAGGCGCGAAAGCAGTATCGGACCCATCTCGGATATCGTCCCGCGCAGCGGGTGGCCCTGCTTGCCAAAAACGTCCCAAAGCGTCGCCGGAAAACCTTCAAACGCAGGCGTAATGCCAAGCTGCTGGTTCCGCGCATCGATCTTCGCGTTTCCGCCGCCGGGCTGCGTTACGCCGCTAAGGTCGCCCTTTATATCGGCCATAAAGACGGGCACGCCGCGGCGGCTGAATTCCTCCGCCAGCCGCTGAAGCGTCACGGTCTTCCCCGTTCCGGTCGCACCCGTTATCACACCGTGCCGGTTTGCCATCTGCGGCAACAGACAGATCTCAGTTGCGTCATGTTTTGCAGTTAATATTGGTTCTGACATAAATTAATTTTGCCCAAGCCCGCACGAAGTAAGGGCGATATCGAGAACTTGCAGAAGCCCGCACGAAGTAAGGGCGATATTTGGCCAGAGCAACAAACTAAAGTTTGTTGAACCAACAGCCCGCAGAAGTAAGGGCGATATACTCAACGCTGAATAAATCGATCAAGAGTTAAAGGCCAACGCGGAGTCACCGTCTCTCGCACAAATCAACGAATATCGTCCTTACTTCGTGCGGGCTTTTGCATTAGGCGGCCTCGCGCGAATCACGCTGCAAATATCGCCCTTACTTCGAGCGGGCTTTTGCATTACGCCGCCGCCTTTTCGGTTTCGGTTTGCGGTGCGTCGCAATTGACCATCCAGTTGATACCGAACTTATCCGTCACCATTCCAAAGGCCTCGGCCCAAAATGTCTTGTCGAGCGGCATCGTGACATTGCCTCCGTCCGAAAGATTGGCAAATACTTCTTTTGCCCGATCGACCTCGTTCATCCCGATCGCCAGCGAGATGTTGCCGCCGGTCGTAAAATTCGGGCTGTGAAAGTCGTCGCACATCATTATATTCGTGTCGCCGACCTTGATCGTGCAATGCATTATCGCATCAGCCTCGCCCATTTCCGACATTGGCGAATCGCCGTATGTCTGAGCATAAACTTCCTCAGCACCAAGCGCCTGTTTGTAAAAGTCGATAGCTTCACGGCAGTTGCCCCTGAAAGCTACATACGGGTGTATTCCTATCATTGTATTTCTCCTCGTTTTTTGATGCTATCTCACGCAATTCCCGGTGTGCATCTCAGCATTTTTCATATTTCCAATTCCGCCGCTTACCTTCGGCGAGCCATTCAAGCGTAGTTGCCAGGCGTTTTTCACGAGTAGGTTCGGTCTTTGCCTCGGTGATCCACTCGATATACTCTCGTCGGCAGCTCGGCGGAAATTTTTCGAACGTCTCCCTTGCGGCTTTATTTTTCCTCAAAGCCGCCGTAAGTATCTCAGGTACAACGACCTCCTTTCCGGAGCGGCTCCCGTTTTTCGTCTTGGGCACGATTATCCCTTTGTCATTCAGCTCCATTGCCTGATGAATGATGCCAATGATCACCTTATCTTTCGGAAGGTCCTTCAACGAAGTGATCCTGCCGAAACTGCCCATCGCGGTCTTGCTCGACGGGAAGGCGTCCGATTCGAGCAGCTTCTGCTTCCAAAATCCGAAGGTACAATGGGCCTTAAACGAAGCTATGCCGCACATCATGCCTTTGTACTCAAAACTCGGCATGCTCCACTTGATCGTTTCCGTCACATCGGGGCAGGCCTTGTGGACAAGTTCCCTAAGATGCGAAAGGATCGGCTGAGCAAAGTCGGCGGACCGTTCGATGTATGAATCAACACGCGGATCAATTAGCGGCATACGAAAAACTCCGAAGCGGCAGATTCTGTTGCGCGAACCGGACGATTATATACGATTTTCATTTCGAATAACTAGCACAAGGCCGGACCACCGCCGCGATCCGGCCGCAATTACTGCACCCGGCGAAGTTCTTGGTAAACTTGAAGTATTTGGATTTGAAAACAAGGGAGATCTTAGATGAAAAAATTCTCAATCTGGCTTATTAGCTTCGCATTCTTATCCGCAACGGCGATTCAGGCACAGAATAAGTTCAATGGCTATTCTTATGACGTGGGTGCAAACGAAACCGACAACTGTTCATACAGATTCCTGCCGCCGCAAGACCGTAAGAACAATATCGAAGTATTTTTGCCGGGGACCGATCTTAAAAAGCCGGCAACGGGTATAACCGCCTGTGAGCTCAGTTCGGTGACCGGTAACCGCGTTGCTCCAAACAGCGAACAAAAATGGTGCTTTCAGGGCCCTGAAGAGTTGTACGAGGTCCGGCTTAGCACCGGCGAATCATTCCTTTGGCCGACCATGTCCGGCCGTAATATAGGCTTTTATAACCTTAAGGATTTCCGCCCTCTGCGGCGGATCGAAGGACCGACGCCAAAATACGTTTTCAGCGAACCGGCCGATTACACCAAAGCATTTCGCAATGCGCTGATGATAATGGCCACCCGCCGCGGCGGAACGCTTTTTGTACCGGATGGCGATTATGTCGTAGGGACCACTGACGGCAACACCCGCGATCCGTCCTATCAGGGATTGACCATAACCTCTGGCGTAACTATATCCGGGGCCAGCGGGGCTATTTCCAACCCGACGAACAATATGCCAGATCGAATGAGCGCCGCCCGCATTCGCCTTAGGAACAATAACCAGGCGATCTTTCGCATCGGCGGCTGCACCAACGGGGTGACGATAAGAAATATCGAACTGCTCGGCAATTCGGCGCTGGCCGGCGAGGCCCCGCGCGATTCGACCGGGACCTATGGGATCGAGGCCATCGGCCGCTGGTCCTTCAACTCGCGGACAAAGGTTCAAACCGCCAATACAAGTAAAAATTTCCGATTTGAGGACATAGTTTTTCAGAATTTCGATACTGGAATTATCCTTCATAACGCCAATACCGGCCGCTGCAACGCGGCCGAGCAGTTGTGCACCTCATGGCAGTTCGACTTTGTTCGTGTTGATCACGGGCATTTCGTTAACAATAAGACCGGCATCTCCATGGATTCATTCAACACCGATTGGACCATCGCAAATTCGCAGTTCCATATGATGGCCGCCAACGCTCCGGGAATCGGCATCCGCATTAAACATGGCGGCGGAATCTTGATAGAGAACACGTTTGGGGGCGGCTACAGCTTTGGCCCGGACATCGGCGGTACGTTCCTCCACATTGATAACGTCGCCACCGTCACGATAATCAGCTCCTCGTCCGAGCGGAGCCAAAAGAGTATTTATACCGAACCGTACGGGGCGATCTCATCGCAGAATCTGACGATAATCGGCAGCGTTTTTTCAGACCCGATCGAGCTTAACGGGAGGATGAATTTTGTCTCGATGGGGAATAAGTATTTCGGACCGACGTTCAAAGTAGCCCCGGGGGTCACGGTGAATTCAGTCGGTGATAAGTTCTGCTATGACCCAGCCATCTCGCCCGGGACCTGTACTGACAAGATCGGCGGCGGCAATATCGTAAATTCTCCGGGCTTCAACGGGGGACAGATCATGTTCCGCACCGGCCGGCTGCCCGAAGGTACAGGCAAGACGCGCATCGACGGCCAGCCGAACCTTTTCGGGTACGATGTCGAACTTAGCAAAGGGCTTCTGCAGTACGACCCCAACATGACCTTCCGTGATATAACCGCTATGGCCGCGGCTTCAGAATCTGCGGTTCGCGTAAAGGATGGGGCGATCGCCTATTGTAAAGATTGCAAAAAGGCTCCCACCGGCCTCTGCACCCAAGGCCAGGCCGGAGTTGACGGCGCTTTTGCAAAACGGATCAATGGCCAGTGGAGGTGTGATTGACAGGATGCGTTTATCGGATCGTCATCAGGATGGTCCGTTCGCGTGGGCCGTCAAACTCGAAGAGGTAGATGCCCTGCCACCGCCCAAGCTGCAGCTCGCCTTCTTCGAACGGTACCATCAGGCTGCAGCCGACAAGCGAGGCCTTGATATGAGCGTCAGAGTTCGGCTCAAAATGCCGGAACGATTGGCCCGTCTGCGGAATAAGCTTACGAAGGAACGAGATCATGTCCA
>JADLDC010000209.1 GCA_020846885.1 Acidobacteriota bacterium
TTTGGCGGTGAAAGATCCCGAATTATCTTTGATGAGCCGCATTACGCGGCCTGAATCGGTCCCGATCATCGTTTCACCGCTTTGGACGATGGCGGTCACACCGACATTCTGCACGCCATCGACAGGCAGAAAGCGATCGCCCGTGCGGACGAATGCTCCGTTACGGGTGCCGATAAACAATTCACCGTTCGGGCCGGCCTCTAACGAAAGTATCCTGTCGGCATCGGGGCTTCCAAATGAGAATTTTTGTATTCGCCGTCCGTCAAAGCGTGCAAGGCCGTTGTCCGTCCCGAACCACATCACGCCGTCGGGCGTTTGGGAGATGGCCCGGACGCTGTCGGAGGGAAGGCCGTTGAAAACGGTGATCGAGCCCCACTGATGAAAGTTTTGTGCGCCCGGCAGCGGCGTTGGCGAAGGTGTGGGGGTTGGCGTTGGGCTTGCTGAAGGCGTTGGCGAGTACGAGGCCGCAGGTGTCGGCTGGGGATCTTGAGCCAGATGAGCGGCGACCGCCAGAACAAAGAGCAGCAGGCATGCAGCGGCGCCATAATATGCCTTTGCGGAGATGGCGGAATGAGTTCGGATCATTTGGGTGATCGAAGAAACTTCTCGCGGTCGCGTTCGAACCATTTTTCAAGCTCTTTCTCCGCTGAATCAAGTTCCTCACGATTTATCAGCCCGCGTCGAAGAGCCTCGAAGAACGCGCGGGTGCGGGTATTGTATGCCAGCTTTTCATACGCCTCGAATTCGGTGCCGAGGGCCGATTCAGTAAAGAGCTTTTCATACAGTGTCGCAAGCCGGCTTTCAACGCCGCGAAGGCTTAGGCTGCATTTGCGGGCGATGGCCCAGTTTGACAGGCCCAGAGCGAGATAGCGCAACGCCTCGGCCTCAAACTCAGTCAGCAGCGGCCGCTGGAACGAATCCTTGAACGCCGGGTCGATCATGTCGGCCCCGTCCTCTAGCACGGCGGCGACGAATCTTAAGAATCGCGTTTCGGGATTGTTCTTGTGAATGAACCCATAGGTCGGCGGCGGTTCGGTCGAACGGACGATCTTGCGTATCTCGTTGATGTATATCTCGTGCGGGAACTGCGTCCAGAAAATTATTCGGGCCTCGGGGAAATCTTTCCAGATCGCACGGGCCGCCTTCACTCCTGAAAGCTTTGGCATTTGAATGTCCAGGATCGACAGCGTCGGCCGATGTTCGAGGGCAAGGTTCGCCGCAACCTCTCCGTCCCTTGCCTCGAAGAAAGGCTCGTGGCCGGAGAATTCTTTCTGAAGCAGCTCACGCAAGTAATGCCGCTGTGCTTCGTTATCTTCTGCTATCAGAATGGACATCGTGACGACTCAGGACGGTTCGATTCGGATTATAGCAAATCGCAGCGCGCTAGCCTGCTTTTTGCGGCAGACCATCCAGATTGAGATTAATTGCTGCCCCAATGTACGGCAACGTGGGAAGCCACAGATACCGTATGTTGCTCGTCCGCTATTTTGATCACACGTTGTAGCAGGATACTCAACAGTGGAGAAACACATCTACGGAGGATCGTACCAATGAGCGCAAATCGAGTTCTTGTCGCGGCACCTGTTTTTTTCTTTAGTCTAACCGTCGGCATTGCTGTGTTTTCAGTAGCCGCGGACGTGGCCTCGTACTTGGGGACCGACCAGATACCTGATGCTAAAGTACAAGCTTTGTCACTTCCCACTTCATCGGTCCAGCCGCCGGATCTCGGCCCGCTTGACCCGCAGCTTGCCGATCGCAGCAAAGATGAGAGCGATGCGGAAGAAGCCACGAAAGACCAAGTTCCGGAATATGAATGGAGCGGCGTTTATGCATTTGATACAGAATCACTGCCTAAAGCGTTCCGCGGCCTCGGCTATATGGAGGTGAACCTCTATGACGTTGAGAAGATCGGAGAGGACGGTGAGCCCGGTGTCCGTATTCCGCCAAAGGGTTACTTGTTAGCTGAAACAGAATTTAAGTTCAAGCGGATCGCTGTAGCCGGAAAGCATATATCGTTTCAGACGGAGACAGTGAATGGGGTCAGCTACAGATTCACGGGAGAATATCTTGCCCTGGATTACTGCGAGACCGGCGGCGCAACACCGGATGTTTCCGGCGAGCTGATAAAGATAGTCAATGGCAGATGGGCCGCGGCGATGAAAGCGAAGTTGTATGAGGAATGCGGCTGTTGATCTACCTGTCAAAGCGTGGATAGAAACTCTTCGGCCGCGACCTCGAGGGCTCCGCCAAGAGCCGAACCGATGGGTTCGCCAGCTTCGACGGACCAGCCTTTTGTTCTTCCGATGATGCTCCGGCCGATGGCATCATTCATTGGGTCCTTGATGAATTTCCAGCCGTAAACCAGGCGGCCGCTGATGATGATGCGCGGGATTCCGACAGTCATGATCACGTTTGCGACGCCGATACCGAGGTAATCCCCGATCTTTTCAAGCGTGCGCCGCGAACGGACATCGCCGTTTTCTGCCTTGCTTACTATCTCGACAAACCGCGGGACACTCTCGCCGCGGGCAGGCGGCCGGTCGCCGAGGTAAAGCGATGCTGCCGACGCGGCCGATGCATATTTCTCCCAACAGCCTCGATTAGCGCAGACACAAGGTTTGCCGCCGGCGACGATCGTCATGTGCCCGAACTCTCCGGCCATGCCCATTTCTGCACCGCCGCGAAAGACCTCGCCGCCGATAACAAGGCCGGCACCGATGCCGGTTCCGGAACGGACAAGGACGAAATTCGGCGTTCGACCATCTTCACTCTGCCTTATCCGAACGCGTGCCTCGTACATCGCGGCTGCGGTTGAATCGTTCTCAACCACAACCGGTATGGCTGGATCGATCTGCAGGCCATCCGCGATCTTGACATTTTTCCACCCGAGGTTTGGTGCGTAAGTAAGCTCACGCCGGGCCGGATCGGTCGTCCCTGGAACGCTGACACCGAGCGCACGAAAACGTCGGCCGCGATGCTTCTCGTAGAGGTGGAGAATCTCTTCGCGTGCCATGCGTAGTGCAGCGTCGGCATCGGATGGCGTCTGAAAGTCGACCTCTTCCGTGATATCGCCGTTCAGTGTCATAACACCGACCTGCGAGCGCCGGACACCGAGATTCAGGCCGAGAAAATGATCCTGACCGTCTGCAAACGAGAGCGCTCGCGACGGGCGGCCATTGGAAGGGTGGTCAGCCATTCCTTCGCGAAGGATACCTGCTTTTATCAGCGGCTTTACGATCTCAGTGATCGAGCTTTTGTCGATGCCGAGACTCTTCCCGATCTCCGAACGCGTGACGGACCGGGCCCCGCGGACCATTCGCAGCAGCAAGACTCGCTTTTGGGCAAAAATTTGATTATGGCCATCGGAACTTATGGCCGATCGGTAGTTCATAAAATTCGAGTTGTGAGCATTTTACCTGAAACCGGAAAGAATTCTCCATTCGGACCGAGTAATTCCTGCCTTAATATCTTAAAA
>JADLDC010000210.1 GCA_020846885.1 Acidobacteriota bacterium
CGGGAGCGATTCCCGGCGCGGATGAGATATTTGCTCTCGGGCTTCGCAATCCGTTCCGGTGGTCGTTTGACCGCGGCGGATCGAATCAGCTTTGGCTTGGCGATGTTGGGCAGAACAACTGGGAAGAAGTTGATACGATCACCAACGGCGGGAATTACGGCTGGCGTGTTTTCGAAGGGAATAGCTGTACCAATCTCGGCCCCGATCCGTGTACGCCGGCTAATTACGCTCCTCCGGTTTTTGTTTACAGCAGCCAAAACACGAGCTCACGCTGCTCTGTGACCGGCGGGTATGTCTATCGCGGAGGACAGGGAGCACTGCCGGACGGAGCCTATATTTATGGCGACTATTGCACGGGCGAGATATTGGTTTGGCACAACGGCCAGCAGATACCGCTTCACGATATTGCCGATTTTAACCTCGTTTCGTTCGGTGAGGATGAGGATGGCGAGCTGTATGTGGTCCAAATGGGCACGGGTATAATCCAAAAGTTGGTGCCGGCCAAGGCGTCCGCTGACTTTGACGGTGACGCCCGGACTGACCTGACCGTATTCCGTCCGGGCAATGCGACCTGGTACACTCGAAACCTGGTTTCGGGCGGATTCAGAACGCGGCAGTTCGGCGTGACCGGCGACATACCTTCATCTGAGGACTATGATGGGGATCGCGTTAGCGATATCGCCGTTTACCGGCCCACCGAAGCGACCTGGTATTATCTGCTGAGTTCCACCTCCACATTCAACGCCGTAAGCTTTGGCGAACCGGGCGATATCCCTGCCGCGGGTGATTATGATGGAGATGCTCGTGCTGATCTGGCCGTCTTTCGGCCGACATCAGGACAATGGCACTTGAGGCTGACCTCCGGCTCTGGCTTTGTTACCTATAACTGGGGCATCACAAGCGACGTACCTGTGCCGGGCGACTACGACGGCGACGGGCGTTACGATATTGCTGTGTGGCGCCCTTCAAACGGGACCTGGTACAGCATCAACAGCACGAATAGAGCGTTTCGCATTGGCCAGTACGGTATGGCGAATGATATTCCCTCAACCGGCGATTTTGACGGGGACGGCCAGAACGATCTGGCAGTGTTCAGGCCCTCAACAGGTATGTGGTATCAGCGTCGAAGCAACAACACATTTGTAACTGTTTCATGGGGCGCAAATGGGGATGTGCCGGTTGTCGGCGATTACGACGGCGACGGGCGCGATGATGTTGCTGTGTTTCGACCGTCGAGCGGAACCTGGTACTTGAAGGGAAGTAGCGCTGGTTTCATGCCCGCGGCGAATTGGGGAGCGAGTGGCGACATTCCCGTCCCGAGTGTGGACACTCCGTAAACAAGCTTAGTTTCATCGCGAGGGTGTTAAAGGGCGCGGGCCAGTGTCATAACAATTACCTGGCCGGCGCCGCTCTGTTTAAGCACCTTGGCGCAATTGGATGCGGTAGAACCAGATGTCATTAGGTCGTCAACCAGGATTATTTTCCTGCCGCGAATGAGATTTGGACGTACAACGGCGAAAACGTTTCGCACGCTTGCGGCGCGGGCCTTTTTGTCCATTGCCGCGCGATGAAAAGGGGTATCCCGCTTCCGTATTAGACTAAATTCGTCGATCGGTGCTCCCGAATGTCCGGCGATCCGGCGCGCGAGCAGCGTTGCCTGATTAAAGCCGCGTTCATGCAGCCGCTGCTTTGACAGCGGCACGGGCACGACTGAAAATTCGCTTGTTGGGGAAATTCGGCCAAAGGCGTCAATTAAGAGCCTGTCGACGGTTTTGGAGACACTCGGTACCTTCTTAAGAGCAAGTATCGTTGCGGCTAGCGCCTTGTGATAAAGGCCGGAGGAAAAGGCTGCATCGAAATAAAACTCATCACACTGGCCGCAACTTGAGATCGCGCGTTTTGCGTCACTTGAAAGCGGAGTGCCGCATTTTGGGCAGAGTGGGTCCGACGGATCGAATATTCTCGTGGCATTCCAACAAGCCCGGCAGGCGGCACCGTCGGCGGCGCTTTCCACAAGGCGCCCGCAGGAGCCGCAGTGCTGCGGGTAGAAAAGCGCTAAGAGCGGATCGGCAAGAAGGCTGAGCATTGGAGTCTTGTTCGGAACCACAATGACACAGGATAGGAGATCTGGGCAAAGGTTGGGACACTGGCCGCAGCCAGTGCCCACGAATGAAATGCGAGGCTATGACTTACTGCTCGTCGTCGAGCAATCCGCGTTCAACCAACTCCTGGCAATTTAGACAGTAACGGGCCCACGGAATGGCCTCGAGCCGCTTCGGTGTAATTTCTTTCTCGCAGTTCTGGCAAAGGCCGTACTCGTTATCCTCAACGCGCAGTAAGGCCTCGTCGATAAGGGCCAGTTGGCGGCTTTCGTTCTCAGATACCGCAAGCATCACATTTTTCGAATAATTACGGACAGCCAGATCGACCGGGTCCGGCGTTTCGGAATCATCGACCGAAAGATCGTTGTCCTTTAGTTTTTCAATTAGCTGAGCCCTCTCTTCGAGCAATCTCTGCTTGACCTCTTTCAAAGCTCTTTTCATTTCTGGTATGGAAATCCTCTAATTATGCTGAACGCCCTGTATAGTTGTTCCAGAAGTATGACTCTAGCCATGTCATGCGTAAAAGTCATAAACGATAAGGATAACCTAAAATCCGCAAAATCCCTAATTTCGGCGGAGACTCCTTCTGCTCCGCCGATAATAAAATTAACTTCCTTCAGCCCGCGGACTTGCCATTTCTCGATCTCGCGGGCCAATCCGTCCGAGCCGATCTGATCGCCTGAAATATCCAGGAGGCAAACAAACCCCTTTGGATTCAGGACATCGAGAATTCGTTTGCCTTCATTTTCCTTGGTCTCATGAGCGGCGGAATCGCGGATCTCTGCCACTTCACACCGGATAAAACGCGAAAGCCGCCCAAGATATTCATCCTGAAGCGCCTTCCAGTTCCTGTCCTTCGTTTTGCCGATCCAGATAAATCTGAACTTCATCGCACTTTAGCCCGATATTAAAGCTCCGACGGCAGTTCGACCTTTTGAGCATCGCGCCAGAGGCGTTCCAGGTCGTAGAATTCACGGGCCTCTTTGTTGAAGATGTGGACGATAAAATCGCCAAAATCGAGCAGGACCCATTCGGCGGCATTATATCCTTCAGTTCGGACGGCGCGCGTGCTGAGTTGTTTCTTAAGCTGCTCAGTTATCTCATCAGCGATCGCCTGGACCTGGCGTTGGTTCGATCCGCCTGCAATGATGAAAAATTCGGTAAAGGTTGCGACCTCGCGGAGGTCAAGTACCCTGATGTCCAACGCCTTTTTGTCGGCGGCGCAGCGGACGGCAAGCTGCACTTCGGGATCGATATCTTCAAACGGTGTTGCCGCTTTTGCGATCTCGATCCTTGCGGCCTCGCGATGAAGCGTTTTCTCCTGTAGTTCTTCCATTATCTATAAAGTTCGTACTTTTCGCGGCATATTGCAACCCCGACACGGACATTCGTGTCCGGCATCCGCCCGATCATTTCACGGGCGCGCGGCCCGCGAAACGATTTGGATATTTGTCCAATTCGGCTGCAACCGATGACGCCAGTTCATTTACTGACGCGGTATCGAGGCAATTTTCCGCGGCAAGCGGGTATATCCTTTCCTCTTCGATCTGATTGTGTATCTTCAAACGGGCCGCGATCTCGCCGATCAGATCGCGAACTATCGCAAATGTCTCTTCCTCATTACCAAAATGAAACA
>JADLDC010000211.1 GCA_020846885.1 Acidobacteriota bacterium
AGCTGCGAGGCTCGCTCTAATAATTGGGCGTCCGTTTCCGCTACCGAGATGTTTGCGCCTTCAAGGCGGTCGAGGACGTCTTCAAGATCGTCCGCGGTCATCATATTCTCGGGTATCTCGCGGTGCAGCTCGTCGAGGCTTAAGAACTTCTTCCTTTTTCCCAATGCGACCAAGCGGTCCATCAGGTCTTCTTTTTCGTCGTAGTCAGGCATAATCTCCTGGGAGCTTGGATGATTCAGGGAGTGATTAGTTGTCGAAAATCACACCAAAAAGTACGCATCCAGCCCGGTTTTTGTTTCAAAACCGGGTCATTCAACCGAAATCGTAAAGTATATCAGGTTTGGCGGATTTTACTAAGCATGGACTGCATCATTTTTGACAATTCAAGCTGCTCGGCGACCAATTGGTTAACCAGGCCTGAATTGCCGACCTGTTCTGCGGAAATAAGCCGTTGGCTGACCTCATGGATATGGTTCTGGATCGCCATTGAGCGTAGTGAAAGAACGCAGTTCTCGGCATCGTGCAGCACTTCATCAATAACCTCTCCGGGCTGGCGTTTTGGTTCGCCCAGCATCAGCAGCGGAACAAAATCGGCTGCCAATTCGTCGTCAGGCAGGCGTTCGACCAAATTTTCGAGCGACATTTCGAATCCGTTCTCGTCGATAGAATACATCGCCCGGAATACTGGAGCGGTTGCCAGGTTCTCGTAGTCGCTCTCCTCCAGGGCAGGCAGGATCATTGCCCGGAGTTCTTTGTCATGCGCGAGCAATTCGAGCAAATGCTGTTCTGCCAATGTCACCCGCATTCGGGCGGCACGCCTGGCCTGTATTCGAAAAACTTCAGTATCTGACCGCTGGCCGCTCTTGACCGAATGCCACAGCTCGCGCTTTAGGCCATCGTCCTCAATCCGGAAGAACTCCATTGACTGGTCAAAGCTTTCGCGTTTTTGGATCGGGTTCTTGATGGCGGAGAGCACTGGCATCATTTCCTCGATCGCCTCGGCCTTTTGTTTTGGATTATTGATCGAGCGGCCCTTAACGGAAGCATCCAGCGCAAAATTAAGGAACGGCAAGGCCCTGCCGCGGGCTTCATTATAGGCTTCAGCTCCGTTTGCCCGGACGAAATCGTCGGGGTCCTGGCCGTTCGGCAGGACGAGCACCTTAATTTCCAGATCGTTAGGGAGAAGTTCCTCGATCGCGCGGCGGGCCGCTTTTATACCGGCGGCATCGCCATCGTAGTTGATAACAACCTTTTTCGTGGATCGGTTGAGAAGTTTGGATTGCTCAGGCGTAAAGGCAGTGCCGAGACTGGCGGCAACATTGGTAATGCCGAATTCGTAAAGCGCGATCAGATCAAGATAGCCTTCGACCAGGATTGCAAATTTCTTTTGCCTGATCGACTCGCGGGATTGGAAAAGGCCGTAAAGATGCTGTCCCTTGACATAGGCCGCGGTTTCCGGCGAATTCAGATATTTTGGCTGATCGTCGCCCATCGCCCGCGCGCCGAATGCCACCGGTCTGCCGTTCACGTCCAGGACCGGAAACATTATGCGCCCGCGAAACCGGTCGAAGACGCGCTCTTTTTCTTCGTTTACCGAAACGAGTCCGCTTTGCTCGATCAGCTTTTCGTCTGCGCCCTTTTCTTTTAGAAGATCCAATAGCGAATCCCACGAATCAGGCGAGAAGCCGATGCGAAACTGCTTTTGGATCTCTTCCGAGATGCCGCGTTCACTTAAATAAGCTTTTGCGGCTTTTGCCTTATTGCTTTTGCCTTGTAATTCCGATTCCCAAAATTCAAGTGCGATCTGGTTTAGCTCGACGATCTGCTCGGAAAGCTGCTTTTTCTCTTCCCGCCGCTTTTTGCTTTGTTGGAACTGCCCGTCATCGATCCTTTCAGGCAGCGGGATCCCGGACATCTCAGCCACGCGCTCGACCGCTTCGGGAAAATTCAGCCCTTCCATCTCCATCAAAAAATTGAACGCCGTCCCGCCCTTTCCGCACCCGAAACATTTGTAAAATCCCTTACTCGGATTGACCGAAAACGAAGGCGTCTTCTCCTGATGAAACGGACAACACCCCATCCAATTCGCGCCCTTTTTCTTCAAAGGCGCATACGGCTCAATTATCCGCACAAGATCCGCACGGCTTTTAAGTTCGTCGATGAAGAATTGGTCGTAGAGCATTAATGAATCGGATCGTCACTGGTGAAGCGTGCTTTCAGGGCGTCACTGAGTCGGAAGTCGACAGATTCCAGTCGATCAAGAAGGGTTTCCGGATCACGGATGAAGCCGGCGAGTTTGGCCTTTATCAAAACTCCGACGATCCCAATTATGTCGATACCGAGTTGTTCGGCTACACGTCGGCCCTTTCTCTCGTCGATGATCAAGAGCGGATCAACTGAATCAAGCGCAAGAGCGATCGAGCTAATTTCGCCCGAATCTAGACGGCTCGCCTCCAGATGCCGTCTAGATCGGTTTGAGGCTGCCCTGATGTGGATCCAGGCTGGAGTCTCAAGGCCGTATTCGCCAGCTACTTCGGGTGTGACGATGATCGCATTATATAGGCGCCGCAGGACGTCAAGCTCGCTAATATTATCGAGCGCAATAAGTGAACTTGCATCCGCGATAACGATCGAACGAATCATTGCCGTGCCAGGTCGCGCTCAAGTTCTTCGGCCGAGTATTGAAATATTGATACGCCGTACCTTCCAACAGATTCGATGAATTCACGCTTGGTGATGCCAGCCAGCTCTGCTGCCTGACCCGAGGAAAGCTCACCAAGATCAAAAAGCCTTGCAGCCACTATCATCTTTATCTCCTCTTCGGAGATTGAGACGCTTTCCGGAAGTTGTAGCTCGATGGTCGCGGTCATACTCAGATTTTCCGTCGTATGGGTGTTTCCTGTCAATGAAAAGCGGGCCATGAAGTTTCTATGCACCCAATCGACATGGTTTTTGTAGTAGCCAATTAATTATTTCGTCGTAGAGCACAGGCGCAAATTTGCAGAGAAAACTAGTTATCAATCATTCCTGACGGGAATGTTAAATGCAAAGCTTGTGGCGGCGGAGTTAATAGGATTCTTACGTTTTCCGGGCAAGATCTTCCGCTCGGGAACCTTTATATGATCAGCTAAGAAATTATTCAAAACCAAGATCGCCTTGATCGCTAGATCGGCCATTGATCTTGACAGCCTGTCGATACGTTCGCAGATTCGGAGGCAGGTTGACGCTTTTGCCTGCCAATATGTCCTCGACCGTCAGAATCTGGATTCGCGGATAGTCCTTGTTCCAGCCGTCCGAGTGGTAAAAGCCTGCTTTGACGGCCTCTTCGATCATCGGTTTTGTGGCGGGTTCGAGTGTCAGATAAACTCCGATCGCGGCCTTTTCGCGTTCGATGGTGCCGACAAGGTCGCGGATGTGTGCAGCATTTACGTGTCCGCTCTTTACCGAAACGATCACGCGTTTCGCCTTGCCGGAGTTGTCGTCCGTAAAGACCATTACGCCGTCGATCCCTTTGTCGGAACCTTTCTTGCCTTCCTTGCTTCCTTTCTCGGCACCCAAAGCACGAGCACCGATCAGTGGAAGTATCCACCACTGAAAACCGTACCGGTCTTCCTGTGCCAATTGTTTGGCGCTTTCGATGTCCTCCGGCTGCCCGATGACGCGATAAGAATTATTCACCACAGAGTTCACAGAGGACACAGAGAGTTCAGAGTCTTTCTCCGTGCTCTCTGTGTGCTCTGTGGTGAGTTTCTTTGTCGTTGGTTCGATACCAAACGTGTCCTTGAGCCGAAGCTTCTGCAAACCGACGCTCAGATGCGTAATGTCGATGCCGATCCATTGACGATTTAGCTTCTGCGCCGCCGCAATGGTCGTCCCGCATCCGCAGAAAGGATCAAGCACAACATCGCCCTCATTCGACGACGCGCTGACGATCCGCTCCAGAAGCGCAACGGGTTTCTGCGTCGGATAGCCGAGCCGTTCTGCGTGGCTACTCGTCAACGGTGGAATGTCGTCCCAAACGTTTCCGACTGGAGCTCCGTCCATTTCATCAAGAAAGTATTTGAGTCTAATGCGCCCAGCCGGATTCTTTGGAAATTCGAGTCGTCCCTGGTTATCAAGCTCAGTCATCCTTTCTAAGGATACCTTCCAGCCATTTGCGGGTGGAGGGAACCCTTTGTAAGGATAGGTTAGATTTGGTCGTGGGTTAGGACTTTGGAGATTATTGCTTGCATAGCGCCTCCCGTGCACGTCGGTCTTCGTGAAAAACTTCTCTATATACTCCGCACTGTGTGGAACCTTCACCACGTTGAACCGAGCTTTTTTTGACTTGCAATAAAAGAGAATGGCATCCGTTAGATTTGCAAAGGCGTGTTTGGCGTCGTTGTGGGCGCTATATCTTTTCCACGTAATTTCATTCCTAAAATTCTCTGCGCCAAAGATCGTATCGAGCAATATCTTCAAATAGTGGCTTGCGGTCGGGTCGCAGTGGAGATATAGCGAGCCTGTCGGCTTGAGAACGCGGTGGAGTTCCTTTAACCGGACGGCCATCATGACGAGATAGGCCATCATTTGGTTGGTTCCGATGAACTGCCGGAAAGATTCGATCATCCGCCCGACGTTGTCAGGCTCGTTTATGAGTTCGTTGTACGTCTGCTCGGCCTGTAAATTCCAGTGCCACGTGTCCTCGAACGCCGTTATCTGCGATTCGGCTTCGGCTCCGGATTCGCTGCGGAACAGCACGTTGTAATTGCGGTTGGAATTGAACGGCGGGTCAAGATATACAAGATCGACCGTCTCGTCCTTAATATAGTCCCGCAGGATCTTCAGATTGTCGCCGTAGTAAAGCCTATTCATTTTTGTCAACAATGTGCTCTCCGCACAATCAGAAGCGTAGTCAAGCTATTGCGGGGCCGACCCTGCCAGCATCCGTATTTGAGCCGACCGATCCAGGCTCTTGAGAGAACGCAGCGTAAAAATTGTCTAATCTAAGCCTGAGGGCGTCAGAGCGAAAAAAGTTTGCAAACTCGTCAACCAACACTGCTTTTGGCTGCTGGCTTTTGGCGGCCACGCCGAATGCGACGAGTAGGAAAATTAGCAATGCGATTCTGTGCAGATTCATTGGTCATTCGTATTAAGAAACTCAATAAAGGCGGCGGGCGAAAAGATCGGGATCGGAGACTTTTCGAAATCAGAAGTATCCCGCGTCACTATTGCTTCCAAACTTTCGCTAATTGCCGAAGCACATTGGACGGCGTCTTCATAATCGGGGAACTCAAGGTCAAACGCATTCTGAAGAACCTGTTTGTCAGCGGTGACGATCTCGAACAGTCGTACCAATCGGCGCACTTCTTTTAACGAATGCTCTCGACCCTTAAGCTTTCGGCCGGTGTAGTAAACGTTTATTGGAGTGATACTCGACAAGTATCCGACGATATCCTTAGCTGCTACTAGAAGCACGATCTTCTCGGCATCGGGATGGAACGGCTGTCTCTCGAGAACATAATCCAGTATCACGTTGGTGTCGACGAGAGCTCGCATTAGCGATACTTCTCCATTATGTGCTCGTAATATGTTTCCCGGTCTTCCTCTTTGGTCATTGGCATATAGCCTTTTTCAGGCTTGAACGTGCCGGACAGGCTCTTTGCAATGGCTATCCGTTCCTCCGTCGAGAGCTCTCGTTGAAATTTATTCTCCTCGCTATCCCCATCCTCAACAAACGCCGCCAGGTTCCGCGAAACCTTGTCGATCAGTTCGCGTTGCAGCGGTACCGGGAGTCTTGAAATCTCTCGAATTAGTTCCTTTTGCGAAATCATTTACATACCTCCCAAATCACAGTTTCAATTCCGCTATTGTAGCACCGTTTCCGCCTTGGTTGGGTGGGGCGAAGGTGAAGGCGGCGATGAGGTCGTGGTTTTTTAGGGTGTGGTGGACGAAGTTTTTCAGGGCGCCCGTGCCGAAGCCGTGTATTATGCGGATGCGGAGCATGCGGAAGCTCGCATGTTGTAGTGACGATATTCTTGAGTTGATGATATCGCCCTTACTACGTGCGGGCTTCCGCATGCTCCGAGACCCATCGCAGCTATTCTCCGCCGTCACCAGCCGAACCGGCCTTGGCTTTTTCTTCGTTGAGGATCGCCTTGCGGGAAAGCTTGACCTTGTTGCCTTCTTTGCCGATGCATTTGACGAGGATCTGCTGGCCTTCTTTGAGTTCGTCGCGGACGTCTTTGACGCGGTGGTCGGAGATCTCGGAGATGTGCAGCAGGCCGTCGAGGCCGGGCAAGATCTCGACAAACGCACCGAAATCGACGATGCGTGAAACCGTACCGAGATAGGTTTCGCCGATCTCTGCTTCAGCGGTCAGCGATTTGATACGAGCGATCGCGGCCTGGGCCGCTTCGCCGTCAGCCGTCGCGATCAGGATGGTGCCGTCATCGTCGATATCTATCTTTGCACCGGTTTCCTCAGTGATAGAACGTATGGTCGAACCGCCCTTTCCGATGACGTCGCGGATCTTATCCGGATGGATCTTCATCGTGATTATGCGCGGAGCGAACGGTGAAATGTCTTCGCGCGGTTCTTCGATCGCCTGCTGCATTTTCTCAAGAATATGCATTCGGCCTTTTCGTGCCTGTTCAAGCGCTTCCTGCAGGATCATGGCGTTGATGCCGGCAACCTTGATGTCCATTTGCAAGGCAGTGACGCCTTCACTGGTCCCTGTGACCTTAAAGTCCATGTCGCCGTAATGATCTTCCGCGCCGGCGATATCGGTCAGGATCGCGTAACGATTCCCTTCCATCACCAAACCCATCGCAACGCCGGCAACCGGGCTCTTGATCGGCACGCCTGCATCCATCAGGCTGAGGATGCCGCCGCATACCGACGCCATTGATGACGAACCGTTTGATTCGGTGATATCCGAAACGATACGCAGGGTGTATGGAAATTCTGCTTCGCTCGGCAGGACAGCCGCGATCGCGCGGCGGGCAAGATTTCCGTGTCCTGTTTCTCGCCGCGAGGTGCCGCCGAAACGGCCCGCTTCACCGACAGAATAAGGCGGGAAATTGTAATGCAGCATAAACCGCCGCTTGACTTCGCCCTTTTCGATGTCGTCCATATACTGCTCGTCCATCTTGGTTCCGAGCGTGGTCGTGACGATCGCCTGTGTTTCGCCGCGTGTGAACAGGGCCGAGCCATGCACACGTGGAAGCCAACCGACCTCGCACGAGATCGGGCGTACTTCGGAGAACTTGCGTCCGTCCGGCCGTCGGCGATTTCCAAGCATATCCTCGCGGAAGATCTTTTCTTTCAGAAATGAGAATGCTTTGCCGGCCATGGCCCGTGCGTCAGGCTGATCTTCGGGATATGAGCCAACTACTTCCTTCTTCAGCGCATCGATCGCTGCATAACTGGTCAGTTTGTCCTTGCCCGTCGTGTCCAGAGCTTCGCGCAGCCGGTCGCCAAAATTCTTCTCGACCTCAGCGATCGTCCCCTCGTCCACAGAGGGTGAAACGAACTCACGCTTTTCTATCTCCAGGGCCTTTGCCAGTTCCTTCTGCCACAGGCATAGCCGCTTGATCTCTTTATGAGCAAGCATCATCGCCTCAAGCATTATCTTTTCCGAAACCTCGTTTGCCTCGGCCTCGACCATCACGATCGCCTCTTCGGTGCCCGCAACGACCAGGTTCAGTTCCGATTCACGACGTTCGTCATATGTCGGGTTCAGCAAATATTTACCATCGACCAAACCGATACGCACACCGGCGATCGGCGTCGTGAATGGAATGTCAGACAGATAAAGCGCAAGCGAGGCACCCGTTATCGTAATGACATCAGGATCATTTTCGGTATCGGCCGAAATGACCGACCCGACGATCTGCGTCTCGAACCGATAGCCGTCAGGAAACAACGGCCGCACAGGACGATCAATGAGACGACAGGTAAGTACCTCTTTCTCGCTCGGGCGTCCTTCGCGTCGAAAGTAATTCCCCGGAATTCGGCCCGCGGAATACGTTGACTCGCGATATTCGACCGTAAGCGGAAAAAAGTCCAATCCTTCTTTCGCATTCCTCGCGCTCACAGCGGTGACAAGCACCATCGTGTCGCCGTATCTGACGATGACGGAACCGTCCGCCTGCTTGGCAACCTTGCCCGTTTCAACGACCAGCTCTTTTATTCCAAGCTTGATCGATTCTTTCAAATATTTTTTTTGTGCCATTTATTTTCAACCTCGAAAAGCAAAAACGGCCAAAAGCTGTACGTGAAGCTTCGGCCGTTTCCGGTTTCGTTCTAATTTTTCAGCGTTCTCTTTTGCATTCAGGCCCATAAGCTGTCACGTTCAGCAGCCGTTACAATTTCTTCGTGAGAAACGCTTTCCAAAGACTCGAAGTAGTCGTGCGCGCCCCGTTGGCCCGATACCCAAGGCCCAACGTCGTCTGACTAGGGAGCCGCGGGCATTGAACCGGGGCTGCTTTTATCTTCTCAATCCCAATCTCTTGATGATCTCGTGATACTGATCGATATTGCGCAGCTTCAAATAATCCAGCAGCTTGCGTCGGCGTGAAACCATTTTGAGCAGGCCGCGGCGCGAATGGTTGTCCTTCTTGTGGGTCTTGAAATGCTCGGTCAATTCATTGATCCTCTGTGTCAACAAAGCAACCTGCACCTGCGAAGAACCTGTGTCTGACGCATGGGTCTTGTAATCTCCAACTATCTTCTCTTTTACTTCCTTAACTGTTGCCATAATTCTCTGACTCTAAAATGGTCTCTCCTTTGCTCACAGTAACTCCGCCCATAATGCTGGCGGTAACCGCGAAAAATGTGTAAATCGTGATCTAAGCGAATGGATGCTAAATCACACTGAATATTAATATATTCATCGTTGATTGGCAATCCGAACTCTAAGGTGGAATGACATACGATTTCTAATGAATCACATATCACCAAGCTTTGACCAACCAGTATCCGACTAAGCTCATCCTGTCGGAAATCATCGTGCTATCTATCGCGAACGTAGAGGCCATGGGTTACCCCACCTTCCGTATCGAATCTACGTTTTAGTAACTCGAAGTATTGATCGTCGTTTTGCTCAAACTTCTGAAATATTCCATAAGCGATGAGATCCGCAAGCTGTATCAGTCTCGATGCCTTGGAATCAAGAAATAGCGGAACTTCGGAGAGATTTCGTAAAACTCCCCACTTATGCCCTACGGTTCTAAAATCCGTAGCGAGTGACTGGATCGTCGTCTCATAGGTTGACTTATCGAAAATAATAACTCCCCGTTGTGTATCTCCTGCTTTGTGTAGCCGGCCCAGATAGTGATCGAATCGGCTCGCTAATTGTTCAAAGGCGTGTTCCACCGGATCCTCAGGTGAAATCACATCCTTTCTGACGACTGCCGCAAATAATCGGTTCCCCGGATGCGATTCAACAAATATCTCGATAGAATCCACGATTGCTTTAATTCGATCGGCTTTAGGGAATCGTCGAAAAATTCCCTTTCCCGTTTTCATGGGATTGCCGTGAAGTTCCACTGATCCCGGATCTGCCGGATCAAATCGTGCCGCTATCTTCTCGAGCTCTTGCGCTAACCAGTACCCCTGCCGTTCGAATAGACAAAAACCAGCCAAGATAAAATATCTTTGAGTCGCGTCGGGAGATGAACCTGATTCGTCTGCGTAAAGTAGGTACATAAAAAAACAGCCAAGGGAAGACCACGCTTCCACGGCCTGAAGAAAGTCAGACCTCTTGACTGAACAACTATTATATCATCAGCAAGAATATTGAACAATACCCAAAAGCAAACTAATCCAGCGACAACTCCTCCATAAACTTCGTCGAAAAATCACCCGCCTGAAATCGCTTGTCCGCCATTATTTTCTTATGAAGCGGGATAGTGGTCTTTATTCCTTCGACGACCATCATATCGAGCGCACGCTGCATTCGGCTGATCGCGGTTTCGCGCGTACGGGCGTGGACGATCAGTTTCGCGATCATAGAATCATAATACGGCGGGACTACATAGCCCGGATAAACGGCCGTATCCACACGAACCCCAGGCCCGCCGGGAATATTAAAGGCCGTGATCTTGCCGGGGCTTGGCGTAAATCTCACCGGGTCCTCGGCATTGATCCTGCATTCGATCGCGTGGCCGCGTATCTGCAAGTCGTCCTGACTGTATTGAAGATCTTCACCCGTAGCGATACGTATCTGGTTCCGCACGATGTCGGCCAGCGTGACCATTTCCGTCACCGGATGCTCAACCTGCACGCGGGTGTTCATCTCCATGAAATAGAAGCTGCCGTCCTCATCGAGAAGAAATTCGAACGTTCCGGCGTTCGAATAACCGATCTCTTTGCATGCATTAACGGCGACCGCTCCCATCATCTCACGCTGCTCTTGCGTTATCACGGGAGACGGGGCCTCTTCCAAAAGCTTCTGGTGTCGCCGTTGGATCGAACATTCGCGTTCGCCAAGATGTATGCAGTTCCCGTGCTCGTCCGCAAGCACCTGTATCTCGATGTGTCGTGGGCGTTCAATATATCGTTCGATATATACCGCGCCGTTTTTGAACGCCGCCAAGGCCTCGCTTTGCGCCAATTCGAGCTGGCTTTCAAGTTCATCGGCGCTCCGCACAATACGCATCCCGCGCCCGCCGCCGCCCGCTGAAGCTTTCACAATGATCGGGAATCCTATCTCAAGTGCCAGCCTCTTTGCCTCTTCCGGTGATTCGATCGCGTCCGGACTGCCAGGAAGGACGGGAACACCGGCCGCAACCATTGTCCGCCGCGCTTCGACCTTGTCGCCCATCATTGCAATGACTTCCGGCCTCGGGCCGATGAATTTTATGTTGCAGTCCTCGCAGATCTTGGCAAAGGTCGCCGATTCGGCGAGAAATCCGTAGCCGGGATGAATGGCATCAACATTCGTGATCTCGGCCGCGCTGATGATCGACGGAATATTCAGGTAGCTCTGTGCAGAAGGGGCCGCACCAATGCACACGGCTTCATCCGCGTACCGAACATGTAAAGCCTCGCGGTCCGCCTCAGAATGGACGGCGACCGTCTTGATGCCCATTTCCTTGCACGTCCAGATGATCCGACACGCGATCTCGCCGCGGTTGGAAATAAGAATTTTCCGGATCTCTCGCTTGCTCATTTGAATCTTAACGCAGAGACGCTGAGGCACAGAGAGGTTTGGAGACCAGAGATCGATAGAGGCTGTCTATGAATCTCCGCTTTTATACCTTTATACCTCTGCGTCTCAGCGTCTCTGCGTTGAAATCACTTCCTGATCCCAAAAAGCGGCTGGCCGTATTCGACCGGTTGGCCGTTCTCAACGTAGATCTTCACGACCTCGCCCGTCACTTCTGCCTCTATCTCATTCATCAGCTTCATCGCTTCGACAATGCAGACTATGGTCGACGGAGCAACCTGTACGCCCTCTTTCACGTACGGCTCTTTGTCAGGGCCGGACGAACGGTAGAATGTGCCAACGATCGGCGATGTGATCTGGTGAAGTTCCTCTTCGGCGGATGCTGCCGGGACCGATGCTGCAGAGCCGTCCGCCGCAGGGGCTGCCTGGGCCTGCGGCTGGGCAATGCCCTGCCCTGGCGGGGCCGCATAGGCGACCGGCTGCGGCTGCGGGATATATTGTACGGCCGATGCGGGCGGCGTCTTGCTCAACCGCACGCGAATATTCTCGTTCTCAAACTCGAAATCGGTAAAGCCATGCTCGTTGACCATTTCGGCCAACTCGCGAAGCTCATCCATATTGAACGATGGTTCCCCGTGCGAACCTGAACGGCCCGCCTTACCATCGTCTTTCTTACCGCCTTGCTTTTCCATTTCCTTTGCTATTGCAGAAGCCGAACTGTCACTCATCGTGGTGCCGCCTCCCAAAAAGAAATCCTATCCTTTTGCTGCAAGTTCGCGGGGGTTATCGACCAATTCGATCACGGCCAGTTCTGCATTATCGCCGCTCCGCCGGCCTATCTTGATAATTCGCGTGTAACCGCCATTGCGGTCCTTGTAGCGGGCGCCGAGTTCGCCGAACAAACGCTGCACCGCCTTGACGCCGGCCGTGCGCTCGATCGGTTCTTTCACCTCGCCCTTCTTGCCGCGAAAACGGCTCGCCGCCTCCTTGAACGTGCTGTTGCCCGCGTGGAAAAAGCGTGACGCCTGTCGGCGAAGATGTACTTCCTGCGCTTTGGCCGCTTCACCGTTAAGGTTCTGGGCCTTACGCGCAAGTGTGATCGCCTTTTCAACGAACGGCCGCAATTCCTTGGCCTTTTGCGTTGTTGTTACGATATGCTCTTTTTCCGCATTTATCAAAGACGTAGCCAGATTGCGAAGCAACGACATCCGGTGCTCCGTCGTACGTCCAAGTTTGCGATGTGCTTTTTGATGTCTCATGTCAGTTGAGAGATGAGGGCAGAGGGATGTGGGATGAAACCGTACTCATCCCTCATCCCTCTGCCCTCATCCTTAATCTAAATCTCTCCCGCCCGATCCCGGGATCGGGTTGCCTTGCTCGTCAAAATCCATCCCGAAATCGAGCCCCATGCCGTGAAGCAGGTCCTTGATCTCGGTCAGCGACTTCTTGCCGAAGTTCTTTGTGCCGAGCATATCCTTTTCGCTGCGCCTGATCAGGTCGCGAATTGACCGAATATCAGCATTCTTCAAGCAGTTATATGAACGGACAGAAAGCTCCAGTTCGTCAACCGGCTTATCGAGCAGGTCATTCCGCATCAGCGGCGGCCGGGCAATGTCTTCGTATTTATATTCCTCTTCTTCCTCTTCAAAATTGATGAAGATCGCCATGTGGTCCTTCACCAATTTCGCCGCAAGGCCGATCGAATCCTCCGGCGGAACTGAACCGTCCGTCCACACTTCGATGGTCAATTTATCGAATTCCGTGTTCGATCCCTGACGCGTCTTATCGACGTTGTAATTTACCTTCTTGATCGGCGTATGCACCGAGTCGATCGGAATGTAGCCGACCGAAAGATCTTCGTCGTTGTTAAACTCAGCGGAAACATAACCGCGGCCGCGCTTGAGCCTCATTTCAACATTGAACGATCCAGAGCCGCTGATGGTCGCGATGTGGATGTTCGGGTCGAGCACCTCAACATCTCCATCGCCTTCAATATCCGCACTCGTCACTTCGCCCGAACCTTTCCGGCTGATGGTCAGAGTCTTCGGCCCGCCTCCGTGAAGTTTGAACGGGACCTGTTTCAGATTGAGGATGATATCGGTCGCGTCCTCGACAACCCCCTTGATAGATGAGAATTCGTGCTCCACGCCTTCGATCTTCACGGCCGTAACAGCGGCCCCTTCGATCGACGATAGAAGCGCCCGGCGGATC
>JADLDC010000212.1 GCA_020846885.1 Acidobacteriota bacterium
AGATAACATCCTTCATCTCGCCGCCGCGCAGAGATTTAGCCCGCTGCTCACCCAGTACCCAAGAGATGCAGTCGGACACATTGGACTTGCCGCAACCGTTCGGGCCGACGACGGCAGTTATGCCGTTCCCCGTAAAAACGATCTCTGTGTAGTCCGCGAACGATTTGAAGCCTGTAATTTCCAGGCGCTGGAGCTTAAACATTCTATAGTGCCGCTGTGTGGACAGGAACACTATATTTTGGGTTATCAGGCGTCTTTAAGTCAACAGTAAGACAGGCCGTAAGCCGTTTGCTCATTCGCGGCGTGTGTGCTTGGCGGGTCGAATTCTGAGCGGCTGTACCGTTCCCTTCGGCGGATCACATCAACTCCTTCGCCGGGCTTTTAAGGCCTTGCTTTTCAGCGCGTTCGTTATCGAGTTCGGTGAGTACGTCAAGGAGGAAGTTCGTGTTACTGGTAACGGCTATTACAACCGCAAACTCGTGGTCGGAGGTAGTAAATTCAAAGGTTCCGCTGCTGATCTCGATTATCTCGCGAAACGCCATTACGCCGTTTAGCCCATTGCATTCCGCATCGACGATCTTGCCCTCATTGAATGAAACGTTTCCAAGATGCGTATCCGATTTTATCACCAGCAGGCCGGTCATCTTTCCGCTTTCGATGACCTGCACGGCATCGAAAATGCTGACAAACGCAAGATTCCCAGCGAACGTAACATCCGTTCGAACCTTTTGCGGCGATCTGTCTCGATTTACGGCAAATTCAGGCCGCCGCGCACGCCTTATCGCCTCAAGCCCGGGCGCGACCGAGATGCGCGGGTCAAGCAGCTTTGCCTCCTGCAGCCGGTCGTAGGCAAGATCGAAGTCTTCACGCGCAATATAGAGGCTGACAAGGGCCAGGCACTGCTTTGCCGCTTCCGTAAGTGCCTTTTGTTTGATGCAGATATCCCGCATTTTCTCGCGCAGCGGAATAGACCGCGGGCTGCGCTCGATCGCTTCGCGCAGCAGCCCGTGGGCCTTTTCAGGCGAGCTGTATTTAATGAAGAGATCGGCATCAAGCAGGACCGATTCGATCGAAACCTCCGAAACCGGTACCCCTGGCCTGTCTGCGACGTAGTTCATACGCGGGGTGAACAAACTTGTTCAACAGTTTAAAACTAACATATTTTGCCCGGCTCGTCACCAATTTTTTCGAGGTGATCCATCGAGATCTGGATGCAAGACCGACCGACCGACTGGCTTCGGCCTGGGCAAACGCAAAAGTTAGAAAAAATTTTCTGCATTCTATGTAAGATATCGGCCAAAAAATCAATAAGGTGTAGAAAGGCTTGTTTCGCGGCGAACATCGTCGCGGTCTGCTGGCGAAAACGTCGGAATTCTCCCACATTTTTATTGCTTTTCTTTTGCTCGTACGGACGATCGAATGGGGTTCGGTCGAAAGCTTTGATCGATCTGCACAAACGGGTTCATAGCAGGTTTGCCGCGGCCTCCCACAATTAGTGCCAAATTTACCGGCACGGTACAACTGCCGCGGTTGTCGCTCCCACGACGCGCGCCGAACCGAAAGGGCCGGTGAAAGTGATGTCTGAGTAATATCAGCCATTGTTTGGGCACCGGCCCAGTTCGGCGTAAGCTGTGGAACAAACTTTTGCCTTCCAAAACAAGAAACAAGAGCGC
The DNA here is from genome assembly GCA_020846885.1 of Acidobacteriota bacterium. Taxonomy (GTDB): domain Bacteria; phylum Acidobacteriota; class Blastocatellia; order Pyrinomonadales; family Pyrinomonadaceae; genus OLB17. The sequence goes on from JADLDC010000212.1 coordinate 1,674, forward strand.
CCCCAACGATTCGGATGGACGCTCTTAGTATTTATACCGTGTGGCCTGTCCTAAAAATCAAAACGCAACCCAATGCGGATCTGTCTCGGGCGATAGGTCCGTGTCGGTGAAAGCAACGTATCGCGGGCTGTCTGCCGCGTGATCGCGTTCGACGAATTAAGTCCGTCAAAGTTGATGAAGTTCGAACCGAAGCCGAACACCGCCATATTCAATATGTTCCCGAACTCGATCGAAGGCCGAAGAACGTAGCGCTCAGTTACTTTGAACGGACGACTCAGATTGAGATCGAAAATGTAGTAACGCGGCCCGTTCCCAGCATTTCTCTGTAGATTTCCAGGCGAGCCAATGGTCGGCTGCGAGAATCTTGCCGCCAGGGATTCCGGAAAGGTTGTCCCGAATTGCCGCCAAACGATATCGCCGATATCACCGGAAAAGTTTGGTCGGTCGGTGCCGACATCATCCAGATTACGATCGTTCCCGCCGACAGATACGTTAAAGGGAGCGCTGGACCCGAAACGGAAAAGGGGCGACAACCGCAACTTACCGAGCCAGGAAGGAGTGTCGAAAGTGCCTGAGAAGGCGATTCGATGACGCCGATCGAGGAGGCTGCGCGAATATTCCCGACCAAAATCGCCAACTACCTGAGCCGAAGAAGTGTTTACTATTCCATCATCTTTTAGACTCGACAGCGTATACACAAACCGCATAGAGCCGCTGAATCCATAGCCAAACTTGCGGAAACCATTGCGGAGCTCCAACGTAATTCCCCGATAATTACTTTCACCTATCGATGCCACGCGCTCAAACTGACTGATATTTCCCTCTGAGAACAGCGGCCGAAGCGGATGAACCGCCGCAAGTGCACGACAAATTGGCGAGAGGGTTGGTGCCCCAACGGGATCAAGAGCACTTTCACAATCAGAACGGTTCTGCGATGAATTCAGATTAACATTACACACCTCCGTACTGCCGGTACACGCCCCGCCATTAAGGTCGAGTAACCCTACGTCATCAGTCGGTGATCCGAGAATGAAGCGTGAGATTCCACTATTGATCCCGAGCAGATAGTCCGTAAACGTAATAACGCCGTTCCCATCACGATCGGGTGTACCGGCCGGAAGGACGGGAGCGTTGATGTTGTATTCGCGCCAGAGCCGGATCGTGCGGTTCAGCGTAAAGTTCGCTTCGAAGACAATTCCCTTTATCAATTCCCTTTCAAAGCCAACATTGAACTGGTAGCTTTCTGGTATCTTGATCGTTGGGTCAAGATCGCGAAAACCTCCCCGCCTGGACAATTGCTCGACGGTCATGGTCTGGGTTGCATTCACCTGGATCGGAGTATCCAGAGTCAGCGCGTTCGGGAACTGATTGCTCAGGAATGTTCTGATGCGGGCGAACTCCACACCTGCGGGGAACCTTATTCGCGAATCAAAACGCAGCTCTTGTGTCCCGGCGGTGAAATCGTCAACTGTCCGGAGCAGTACCCGGTTGTAAAAGATCCCCGCCCCGACCCGGATGACCGTCTTGTCGCCTTTGAAAGGGTTCCACGCAACTGACCCTCTCGGCCCGAAATTATTGTCATCGTCAATAACTGTTTCCCGCTCGTAGCGTAGGCCAAAACTGAAGGTTAGGTTCGGTCTTATACGCCATTCATCTTGGAAGAAGGCCCCAATGTAGTTATTCTCGAGATCTGATTCGGTGTTGAAATTCTGCTGGAAACTGGAGACGTTGTTTTGATTGAAGAAAAAGAAGTTAGAAAATCTATACGTTCCGGTTGCGTCGAATCGATCGATGAACCTCGTCCTCACATTTTGATAGTCACCGCCGAACTTCAGACTATGACCGCCTATCAAGTGTGTCAGTGTGTCCTGCAATTGAATTCGATCCTCTTTCCGGTCGCTAGACCCCGAAGTGGATGCGCTAAAGATCTGGCTCGCGGAGAACGGTTCTCCCGGAGGTGTGAAGCCGCCGACAATTACAACGGGTGCACTCTCGCCTGAGGTCGGTGCCGAGCTTGGCCGCAGCTTCGAAAACTGGAAACGCGCCTGGTTCACTGTTTTCGAGCCAAGTATTAAATTGTGGGTAGCATTGAACGCATCCGAATCGCGAATGCGTCCAATAAGAGCATCCGCAAGCCGGTTAGTTCCCGAAAACTGCCGGAGATCGTTCGAGCGGCCCAGCTGATAGCCAAACGTAAAGTTGTTCGCGTTATTCAGGTTCCAGTCGACTCGCGTCGAAAAGAGATGTTTCTTCGAAGGCGTGTCTACAAAATCGATGTACTGGCCAATCGGAATAAAATTCGCTCCACTGTTCGAGGGATAAACTACAGGCTCGGTCGGAGCGGGCAGATCCAACCTGGATGCATTCGTGACAGGTACGAAAACGTCTATTATTGTGTCCTCCTGAATCTTGTCGAACTCGTACGAAGAGAAGAAGAACAGCTTGTTTTTAATGATGGGGCCGCCGAAGGTTACTCCCGGATCATAATTTGTAAAAGGTGCTCTTTCGATACCGCGTCGGTTGTTGTTCCAGGTGTTCGCGTTCAGTTTGTCGTTGCGGTAAAAGAAAAATGCGCGTCCGCGATATCTATTGTTGCCGGCTCGAGTCCGGATATTAACACGTCCGCCGGAAGCACGGCCATATTCGGCAGAAAACTGATTAGTGATGACTTGTACTTCAGCAACTGAATCGATCGAAGGCTGAAACCTGAATCCGGCCGAGCGGTCGTCATTATTGTCCAACCCGTCGATAGTAATGTTGTTGGAATAGGCGGCCCCTCCGGAGAGGGCGAATGTTCCAGCTTCCTCAGGTGTATTGCCTTGGGCAAAGCTCCCTCGCGTTCCCCGATCAGCTGAAAGATCGCGGGTTGACAGGGGTTCTTCGGTCACGCCGCCGAGGGTGAATACAAGATCAAGCGGATCGCGTGAGACGTTGGGGAGTTCTTCTATTTCCCGCTGCGTGACAGTGCCGCCGACGATCGTCCGGGTCGTATCAACGGCGGGAGCATCGGCCTCGGTAACGGTAACTTCTGTCCCGGCCTGAACGGCTGCAGGAGAAAGTTGAAAATCGAGCTGCAGGTTTTGCCCTGAGATCGTCTGCAGGTCGGCACGTTCTTTCGTTCCAAAACCGGTTTGTGAGGCCGTTAGTTTGTACAAACCGGGCTTTAATTCGATCAAGCGGTAACGGCCGTCGGTGTTCGTGACGACAGTCCTTTCGGACCCGGTCTCGACATGAGTTGCCTTGACCGTCGCACCGACGATGGCAAGGCCGTTCGAATCTGTGATCCGGCCGGTAATACTTACATCATCAAGGTCCTGGGCTGAGAGGGTCAGTGCGAAAAACAGCGTGAGGATCGGAAGAAAAGCGTACAAAAGCTTTCCAAAACGGTTTGTCATCAAATTACTCCTAATTCTGGTTGTTCCCCGAATGAATGAGTTATTGTGCCTGTTGCCGATTGGATTGTAAAGAAGCCTGACCGGCCGTCTGGCATTAGGCCGAAAGCGTATTGACCGATCGAGAAAGGCTGCTTCAACGAGCCGATGTAAGAGAGAGGGAATTCGGTGAGATAGTTCTTAATCCTCGCCCAGATCGTTCAGGTGACGTGTGCGGCGGAGCCGTGAGATCGGGATGAGCGCATCGGTTTGATCGAACGCGTGGGACGGCTGCGAAAATTCGCCCGCATGCGATTTGAGATAGTCAAAGAATCGCTCAAACTCACGCTGCATCGCGTCCATCTTTTCGCGCATATTGAGAACGATCTCGACACCGGCCAGGTTGACGCCAAGATCTCGCGTCAAAGCCAGGATAACTTCGAGACGCTCAAGGTCGGAATCAACAAACAGCCTTGTGTTCCCCTCCGACCGCGAAGGCTTAAGCAGGCCTTCACGTTCATAGAGCCTGAGTGTTTGCGGATGAATATCATATATCTCCGCAACGGCGCTGATCGTGTAGGTTTTTGCCCGCTTCTTCATATGTGTTTGGAGTACGTGCTTTAGCAAGCCGTCCGTAACTCCGGCCTATTCCAATCCCATTACCCGTCGCGGGCTCTCGGAATTCAGTTTTTCAAACTGCCGGAGCACATCCTTGGTCTCTTCTGAGATCACACGCGGCAGGGTGATCTTGACCTCAATGAACTGATCGCCGCGCAGATTTGGATTTCGAAGGCTCGGGAAACCGCGTTCGCGGAGGCGAAATTTCTGGCCGGACTCGGTCCCAGCCGGGATCTTTAACTGTGCTTTCCCTTCGACGGTCGGCACCTCGATGCGCGTTCCAAGCGCCGCCTCAGGAACGGTGATCGGCACGGTCACGTAGATATTATCGCCCTTGCGTTCCAAAAACCGGTGCTTGCCGACATTCGTCAGGATATAGAGGTCGCCGGGTTCGGCACCCAGTCGCCCACCGTGCCCTTTTTTTGGAATCCGAACACGCGAACCTGTATCGACGCCAGCCGGTATCTTTATCTTGACCTGCTCCGTCTTGGGCGTAACGCCTTTGCCGTTACACAGCGAACATGGCGAACGCCGCCGGCCGGTGCCTTCGCAATCGGGGCAAGGCTGCGAAAATTGCAGCCTACCGCCTGACCGCATCACCTGGCCGGTACCGCTGCATGTACTGCATGTTACGACCGGCCCGCCGGTGTCGCCTGCTCCCTGACATCGTGAACATTGTTCTGAACGGTTGACCGTGATGTTCGTCGTCAGGCCGGAGAATGCTTCTTCAAAGCTTAGGGCAAGCGGAATTTCGATATCACGCCCCCGTTTGGGTATCGCTCTCGGCGGCTCCGGCTCTGCACGTACTCCTCCCGCGCCGCCGCTGCCGCCAAACAGGTCGGAGAATATATCGCGGAAACTTGATCCGCCACCCGATGTTTGCCTACCACCCGAGAAATCAAATCCGGAAAAATCAAATCCGGCCGCGCCGCCTCCCGGCCCGCCCGCGGACGCACCGGCACCGAACGGAGAATCGGGATCAAGTTGATCGTTGTAGTATCCAAAGCGGTCAAAGACCTTGCGCTTCTTTTCATCCGAAAGAACATCGTAGGCCTCTTGCACCTCTTTGAACTTTTCCTCAGCAACCTTATCGTTCGGGTTAACGTCCGGATGAAACTTGCGCG
>JADLDC010000213.1 GCA_020846885.1 Acidobacteriota bacterium
GCGGGCGGCCTGAAGATGCGAAGCTGCTTCTGGATATATGCGACAACATGGAGGGCAGAAGCTTCTGTCCGCTCGCAGATGCCGCTGCCTGGCCGATCCAGAGCGCCATAAAGCGTTTTCCGGACGACTTTAAGAAGTGGCTTGACACAAACACTAATTGAATCAAATTTTGAATCGAGAGGAGCAGTAAGGAACCAATGGGAAAGGGAGATAAAAGAACGCGTCGCGGCAAGATCTTTGCCGGTAGTTTTGGCAAAACACGGCAGAAGCCGAGTAAAGCAGTGGTTGCGGCCGCGCCCCGAACGAAAGTTGCGGCTGTTTCGGGCGAAGATGCCCCGAAGATAAAGGTCAAGAAGAAAACCGAGCAGGAACAGGCATAAATGTCTAACGAACTTATTAAAGTTAAGATCAACGGCGAGGAATACGAGACTGAAAAAGGCGCCGTGCTAATAGACGTGTGCCGCGACAATGGATTTAATATTCCATCGTTCTGCTATTACAAAGATCTCGAAGTGCAGGCATCCTGCCGAATGTGTCTGGTCCACATCGAAAAGATGCCCAAGCTGCAGCCCTCGTGCGCGATAAAATGCACGGACGGCATGGTGGTCACCACCGAAAGCACCGAGATCGAAAAGATCCAGCGGGCAATGGGCGAATTTCTGCTCGCCAATCACCCGCTTGATTGTCCCGTCTGCGACCGCGGCGGCGAATGTGAGCTCCAAGAGGTCACGTTCGACTGGGGAGATCTCGAAGAACGATTTACCGAGAAAAAGAATGTGCGGCCCGATAAATACTGGTCGCCAATGATCGCTAACGATCCGCAGCGGTGCATTTTGTGCAAACGGTGCACACGCGTTTGTTCTGAATGGATGGGCGAAGATGCGATCGAAGCGGGAAATCGCGGCGTCGTCACGGTCATCGGCATGTATGGCGGCTGGCTTGATTGCTCGCAGTGCGGCAACTGCGTGGAAGTATGCCCGACCGGCACTATTCTTGACGCGGTCTATCGTCACGAGACACGCCCGTGGGAACTTGACCAGATCATTTCGACCGACACGTACAGCTCGGACGGAATGCAGCTTTCGATCGGTTCGCGCGGCGGCAGGGTGCACCGCATCGTTGCCCGCGACCGTTATGTAAACGGCCTAAATGGCGAATTCCTTGATGTTAAGGCACGCTTTGGCCATGAGTTCATAAATCACGCCGATCGGATCAAGACGCCGCTTATCCGATATGCAAAAGGCGGAAAGCTGATCCCGGCGACGTGGGACCAGGCTTTTGAACTGATCGCGGAGAAATTTGAAGCAAGTGCCGGGTCGGTAGGAGTGATCGCATCACCGCGGCTGACGAACGAATCCCTTTTTGCCCTTCGCCGTTTTGCGGAAGATGCGGCCAAAGGCGCGATCGGTGTCGATGACCGTGCCGATATGTCGGCATTCTTTGCCAACCTAAGCGCTCCGCTGGCAACACATCGCGACATTCGCTTTGCGAAAACGATCATTCTGATCGGCGGCGAGCCGGAAGAAGAGCAAACATTTACCGCCAAACAAATTCGCAAGGCCGTTTCCAACAACGCGGCCAAGGTCATCGTCGTTAATGATACGCCGATAAACCTTGTGCGGCAGGCAGCGACGCAGTTCATTCATATTGCACCAAACTCGTACGATGCGTTCGTCCAATTCATTTTCGGCGGCCTTGATGAAAACAGCGCCGCCGCAAAACTTGGGATCGATGCGGCGGAGCTGGGTGCTTTCCGAAAAACTGTCGAAGCGACAGACGGCGACCTGGTCATCATGGCCGCAAACCACCTTTCGCCAGCGGCACAGGCCGTGATCGCGGGATCGGCCGGCAGCCTTGCATCCGACACAGGCCGCGTGCTGCTTCATCCGCTGCCGCTGTATAACAATTCGGTCGGAGCGATCGACATTCTTCCGAATGCCGGGACCGCAAGCGATGTGGCTGCACGATCGAAGGCTCTGCTGGTCGCGGGAAGCCTGCAGGATCCCGCTCTTCTGGCGAATAAAGACTTTGTGGTCGTTCAGGAATTGTTCGAAACCGAAACGACTGAGTTCGCTGACGTAGTTCTGCCGGCATCATCATTCGCCGAGGTTGACGGCACTTACACGAACAATGCGGGCAATGTCCAACGCGTCCGTTTGGCGATCGACCCGCTCCATCAGTCAAAGCCGGACTGGATGATAACTGATCTGATGGCCCGTGCGATGGGCGTTGATCTTGGCCTTGAACATTCTGCTTCGGGTGTTTTTAGAAAGCTGGCCGATTCGGTGGCGGCATATGAAGGGCTGCGTTATCCTGCATTGAAGGACGAATCACATCCAGTTCAGGCAAAATATGCAATTGATAAGGCACGCGATGTCTCGGCCGCGATCGGTGCACTAAAGCAGAACGTTGATGCACTCGGGGCCCCGGGCGAGAAAGTCACGGTTACCCCGCGGATCGGGCACAAGCTCCATCGGCTGACGACGATGACAAGCAAAACGCTGCAGTTTCACTTGCTCGCCCACGGCAATCCGAAACCGCCAAATCTTTTGCTTGCACCGCTTGAACAGTTCGATCTGGACGGCAATCTGAAACCTGAAGGCATAGCGGAAGCCGCGGCGGTCGGTGCACGGGATAGAGAGTGATATGGTACGAGCTGCTGAATCCGATCGCGGAGTGATCGCATGAAATACAGGGTACTGATCGAGCAGGACGAAGATGGAGTGTATGTCGCAGAGGTTCCGGCTCTCCCGGGATGCATGACTCAAGGCTCTACGCGAACAGAGGCGCTTGAAAATATTAAGGAAGCGATCGAGCTGTATCTTGAGAGCCTTGAAGCACACGGAGATCCGGTGCCGCCCTCGATAATGGAAGAGATCGTCGAGGTTGCTGCTTGAGTAGGCTTCCGCAGGTATCTGGGCGGGATACGGTCAAGGCGCGTGGCAAAATTGGTTATGTCTTCGACCGGCAGAAAGGAAGGTCATATTATTTTGCGACAAGAAATTGCTCCTTTTCGCCGAGTAGTTGTTCCGGACCACAAGGAAGTAGCAAAAGGAACACTTCGCGGGATCATCCGGCAAACAGGATTAACGGTCGAGGCGTTCGAAAAACTTCTATAGCTAAATGGAATCTTTATTAAAAACCGCATTTCCGTTCATCGTATACGCGATCGCACTCCTGCTTGCCTTTCAGGGCGTGCTGATGATCGTGGCTTACACGGTCTTGGCGGAACGAAAGGTCCTCGGCTGGATACAAGGCCGCATCGGGCCGAACCGCGTGGGGCCGTGGGGAGTATTGCAGCCGTTTGCCGACCTTCTGAAGTTCATCTTCAAGGAAGATCTTGTTCCGGACAAATCGACCAAGTTCGTCTATTTTCTGGCGCCGATGGTCGCGCTGACGTGTGCCCTTCTGCCGATCGTTGTTTACCCGTTCGGCCCGCCGATAACAACCGTCGATTGGACCTTTCTTCCATACGGGCTGGGTGAAGGAATCCGCCAGCTGCCGCTGACAATAGCGCAGATAGACGTTGGCGTGCTGTATGTTTTGGGCATAACTTCGGTGGGCGTTTACGGCATCGCCCTGGCCGGCTGGTCGTCGAACAGCAAGTATTCGCTGATGGGCGGGCTTCGGTCGTCGGCACAGATGATCAGTTACGAGCTTGCGATGGGAGCGTCGATCCTGGGCGTTGTCATGCTGGGAGGTACACTTGATCTGAACGGAATTATTTATGCCCAGATCAATTCCCCGTTCAGATGGTTCATTATTCCGCAGATCATCGGCTTCGTCATTTTCCTGATCGCTGCGTTCGCCGAAACGAACCGCGTTCCGTTCGATCTGCCCGAGGCGGAAACGGAGCTGGTCGCGGGTTTTCATACAGAGTATTCGGCACTGAAATTTGCACTGTTCTTTATGGCCGAGTACGTGAACATGTTCACGGTCTCGGTCATGTCCACCGTGCTGTTCCTTGGCGGCTGGTATGTGCCCGGATTGAGCCATATTTTTGAGGTCGGCTCGATCCCGTATGCCCTTGTCAGCCTTGCGGCGTTTGTCGGCAAGGTCTGCTTCTTCCTGTTTTTCTATATTTGGGTGCGCGGTACCCTGCCGCGGTTCAGGTTCGACCAGTTGATGAACTTCGGCTGGAAATTCCTGCTTCCGCTGGCAATCGCGAATACGATCGTGACGATCGTGGTTGTGTATTTTTTGAATAGCTAGTTAATTTGGACTTGACCACAGAGGCACAGAGACACAGAGTTTGTTGATAGGCCTTTGGTTAATCAAAGAGTTGCTCTCTCTCTCTGTGTCTCTGTGGTAAAAATATGGCCTCGAACGTTCTATTTTATCTTTTCGCGGGGTTTGCTATTGCGTGTGCCCTGTCGTTGGTGTATCACCGCAATCCGCTGTACAGCGCGATTTCGTTGATCGGTGTGTTCATTGCCCTGTCCTGCATCTACGTCACGCTCGCCGCTCCGTTCATAGCGGCGGTGCAGATATTGATATATGCCGGGGCGATAATGGTGCTGGTGGTCTTTGTGATAATGCTTTTGAACCTGGACGAGGACCGGCCGTTGACGAGATTGAAATACCTATACGCTCTCGGGGCCGGCCTAGGACTGATCCTGCTTGTGCAGACATTTTTTATTTTCTACGCCGTCATGCGGGCGCCGAATCATACGGTAAATGTTGACCAAACTGTCGGTAAGACATTGAGCATCGGCCAGGCAATGTACAGTGAATATCTGCTGCCGGTCGAAATTGTGGGTGTTCTGCTTCTGATGGCAATAATTGGCGGAGTCATCCTCGTTCGCAGGCTTGAACCGACACAGTTGAGACTGGTCATCAACGAAGAGCTGGATCGCCGGAACGAAGGACAGGAAAAAGACGATTTTCGGATCGCTCTGTAATTGGTCTATGGCAGCGGGACCTTATTTGAAGAAAGAACTTTTATAGAAATATGGAGCCGAGTTTAGCAAACTACCTGGCACTTTCAGGCATACTTTTCACGATCGGTGCGACCGGCGTTGTTTTTAAACGAAACGCGCTTGGCATGTTCATGTGTATTGAGCTGATGCTTAATGCGGTGAACCTCACCTTCGTGGCGTTTTCTCGCTATTACGCAGATGTGACGGGACAGCTTTTTGTCTTTATGGTGATGAGCGTAGCCGCCGCGGAAGCCGCGGTTGGGCTTGGAATAATCATCGCGTTCTACCGAAACAGCGTTTCGATAGACGTTGACGACGCCAGCCTTTTGAAGAATTGAGTCCAGCAAACTTCAGTTTGTTGATCGGAGATGGAGATCAGGCGCAAGGAAGCATGCGAGCACCCCGCGGATTGATAGACGACAGATGATTTTTAACATCACAATAGAACGCGATGAGGACGGAGTATGGATCGTCGAATGTCCGTCGATTCCCGGTTGCGTAAGCCAAGGCTGTACAAAAGAGGAGGCCGTCGAGAATATCAAAGACGCTATCAAGGTCTGTCTTGAGGTCCGGGCTGAGCGAGGGATGCCCTTGACAATAGAAACACGTCAGGTCGAGGTAGCTGCTTAATGGCTCAGCTTCCGGTTTTGAGCGGTGAGGAAGTTGTCAAAATATTTGGGCGATTCGGCTGGGTCTTTGTCCGGCAGAGCGGGAGCCACATGGTAATGGTGAAGGATGGTGCAATGGCCTCTCTTTCGATCCCGAAACACCGCGAGGTTGCGAAAGGAACTTTGCGAAGCTTGATACGCTCTGCAAATCTGACGATCGATGAATTCGTCAAAAAGGTCTAGCTGAAAGGCGTTTTCGTATAATGACTGAAAATAATCTATTAAGTCTGATCATCTTCGCCCCTCTTATCGGTGCGGCCATCAATTGGCTGATCGGCGGGCGGTTAAAGAATGAGACGTTCAGCGGCGCGGTCGCGTGCGGTACGATAGCGATCTCGACGATCGTCGCATTTATGATCGCGTTCGGTATCGGGACGCCGCATGAAGGGGCTTTGTTTGCGAACAAGCCGGTTCTGGACCAGATCTGGACATGGATAAACGTTGGCGGATTCAGGGCCGATTTCGGGCTGGGAATGGACCGACTAAGCGGTATCTACGTGTGTTTCATTACGTTTGTCGGCCTCCTTATCCATATCTTTGCGACCGGATATATGCGCGGAGACAGCGGGTTCTATCGGTTTTTTGCTTACCTGAACCTATTCATGTTCTCGATGCTCACGCTCGTGCTGGCGGATAACTATCTGTTGATGTTCGTCGGCTGGGAAGGTGTGGGATTATGCTCATACTTGCTGATCGGATATTTCATCAATCGTGACGAGGCCCGACGGGCTGCGAAAAAAGCATTCGTTATGAACCGCATCGGAGATTGGGGAGTGCTGATGGCCATCTTCCTTATCTTCGCTCTTACCGGGTCGGTCTCGTTCTTCGACAAAACTGTGGACGGCGTACAGGTCGAAAGCGTTTTCACATATGTCCTGACTCACTTTGCATCTGCCGATCCATTTACTTGGGGAGCTATCGTAGCCGGCGGATTAACGTCAGTTGGTGTGCTGCTGTTCATCGGCGCCACTGGTAAATCGGCGCAGATACCGCTTCTTACATGGCTGCCCGATGCCATGGCCGGCCCGACACCGGTTTCGGCCCTTATTCACGCCGCAACGATGGTAACAGCGGGCGTATATCTCGTTGTCCGCTCAAATGCGATCTATCAAAAGGCCCCGACCGCGATGTGGATAATCGCCGTCATCGGTGCGGCAACCGCCCTGTTGGCCGCGACAATTGCGATAGCGCAAAACGATATTAAGAAGGTGCTCGCGTATTCAACCGTCTCGCAGCTTGGGTTTATGTTCCTCGCCGCCGGCGTTGGGGCGTTTGTCGTTGCTATCTTTCACGTCATGACGCACGCCTTCTTTAAGGCGCTTCTCTTCCTTGGCTCGGGTTCCGTCATCCACGGAATGCACCACGAACAGGATATGCGGCGTATGGGCAATTTGAAAAAGTATATGCCCATCACCTTCGTGACAATGGCGGCGGGCTGGCTTGCCATCTCGGGCATACCGATATTTGCGGGCTTTTTCTCAAAGGACGAGATACTTTACAGAACCTTTGCGGCGGATACTTATTTTCCGCAGCGGCCTTTTCCGGGCGAAGAGATACTTTGGGCCATCGCCACATTCACCGCTGTCCTGACCGCCATCTACATGACACGCATGATGGTGATGACATTCTGGGGTAAGGAACGATTTCACGAGGCTTTGCCGGGCGAAGGGCATGAGCCGGCCGCTGTTCACGATGAATTGGCGTCAGCCGGTGACCACGGCCATGCCGCGGATGATGACGAAGAAGAGCATCACCATGCCCTGCCCCCTGACTTTAAGCCGCACGAATCGCCATGGTCGATGACCGTGCCTTTGATCGTTTTGGCCGTCCTTTCAACATTTGGCGGACTGGTCGGTATTCCTTATGCGATGAGCTCATTGCTTGGGGCCGGCGACGTGAATGCGTTCGAACATACCCTCGAACCGGTGATAGCAAAGCCGGCGGAGGTCAGCCATTCGGTCCCGGTGCTTTCCGCTCCTGGCGCGGAAGCCCCGGCAAGCGTCGAACACGCCGCGGCGGAACCTGCAAGCGGCGCCGAGCATGAGACCCATTCGCCCGCGGTACTTTTCAAGGAACGAGTTCTTGCCCTGGTGTCTGTCGTCCTTGCGGTGGTAGGCATACTTATCGGCTGGTTCGTCTTCAAGAAAGACCCGCTGCGAAAGATGCCGCGGATCCTCGAAGAAAAATGGCGGCTCGATGAGCTTTACAACGGCTACGTCGTCGATCCGCTTACGCGGCTCTCGCGCGATGGGTTCTGGAAGGGCTTCGACGTCGGCTTTATCGACGGGATCGTAAACGGCATCGGCTATTTCTTCATTGAACTGGGCGATATATTCCGCCGCGTCCAGGTAGGATTCATCCGCAGTTACGCGGCAGTGATAATGCTTGGTGCCGTTGTTGTGCTTGGATATTTTATTTATTACGGATTGAAGTTGGTTGGCTAGGGGTTTATGGATCTCATTACCGAAAATCTTCTATCGATTCTCATCGCAC
>JADLDC010000214.1 GCA_020846885.1 Acidobacteriota bacterium
CGCCAGGCATCAAGAATGGCAAACGCCCACATTCCCATCGAACCAAGGAAAAACAGCGGTGTGCCGGTCAGTAAAGACATTTGCAGCATTCCGGCACAAATACCGAAATATACAAGAGCCTTGACCGTTTGCCCGTTATAGGCCGCTCCGAGGCCGGGAATTATGACCGACAGAAAGGCCGCGATAAACGGCGACGTTCGTTTTTTGATAAACGGTGCGTAAGACGTTCGATTCTGCTGCCGCAGCAGATCGACGCCCTGAACAATACAGTCCTGGCAGTACGGAAATCCCTTGATGCGATGATCGCACGCCGGGCACAGCGGTTTTCCGCAGCCGTTACACTGCACCACCGCCGAATTCTGTACGTGATATGAGCAATTCATCCTTTATTTCTTGTCGTCAACGAACGTTCCTTGTATCGGTGCCTGATCATTTTGCGACGCCGGTTGTTCCTGCGTAGCCTCATTCAACACGTGAACGCCGTCCTTATATGTTTGCTCGGCAAGAGCAAAGCTGCGTGAATAAACGTCCGCAATGCTTCCATCGGCCGAAACCGTTTGGCTGAACACTAAAAACGCGAACATTATCAGCATTGCCACCGGTGCGAGTTGCGGGACCGAGATCGGGAACTGCAAGCCGCGGACCCATTCGCCAAACCTTGCGGCCGCCGAGGCTTTCACGGCCATTGAGATTTCCGTGCCAATGGTCTCACGCAAAATGCGTTGATGAAGGCCCGCCGGGACGGGAAGTTCATCCAGTTTATATGAAACACACGCGGCCAGGCTGCGGACGACGGTTCCGGGTAGATCGGTGCATTCACCGCATAACACGGCATGCCGCTCCCAGCGGTGAAAGACCGCCGCGGGCACAAAGCCGTCAAGATAGTCAGTCAGGTAATTCTCAAACTCCTCGCACGCCATTGCCGACTGCGGCATTGTGCTGTCGAGAATCCGGGCCTCAAGCCGCGTCAGCGGCATTGCCGGTTCGGCAAGGCCATGGCAAACCTCCAGTGAGGCCTTTACCTCGTTCAGCAGCGAATGGCACAGCGGGCAGCTCAACGCGTGGGCCGCGATCGACTTGTGCATTGCAGTCTCGAGCGTCTTGTCGAGATAATCGGTCAGCGATTCTTCGAAGACCGTGCAGTTTATTAAATTTTCGTTCTCATACCGCATAAAACTTGAACCCCTTGAACAATAGGTTTTTTAGGTGACGCTTCTTTTAGGCCATATTTGCCCTTTGCGGCCCCGTTCTGCCTATATCGTCACGACTCTCATCCTCCTCAGGATCTTCGCAAGCTCGATCCGCCCGCGGTTAATTCTGGATTTCACCGTTCCTTCCGGTATCTGCAGCACATCCACTATTTCCTGATACGTCATCTCTTCGATATCACGCAGGATCACGCAGGTTTTCAGGTCCGGCGGCAGTTTGTCGATGCCTTCCTGTACACGGGCCGCAAGCTCGCGGCGTTCCATTTCCTTTTGGGCCGAATTGCCGACCGCACGAAGGTGATAGGAATGATCATCGACCGCGTCAGCCATCGAATTCTGCGGATTTCGCTGCCGGTGGCGGTAATCGTCAATTATCAAATTGCGGGCCAGCCGCATCAGCCAATTTGAAAGATCGCCCTGCTTCGCATCGTACTGATCGAGCGTGCGGTAGATGCGGATAAAGACCTCTTGCGTGAGGTCTTCGGCGGCTTCGGGGCTTGACGTGAAGCGGTAGGCCAGGTTGAAGATCCGCCGCGAATAGCCCGAAACGATCTCCTCCCACGCCACGCCGTCACCGGCCCGCGCACGCCGTACGAGTTCCGCACCATTGATCTCACTCACAGCCTTTGCAGCTTCCAATCGAGTGTCTCCAAGAAAACTTTCCGCCAATCTCACTGGCCGGCAATTCCGGCCCTTTCGAAGTTTGTTTACGACCCGCTAAAGCGAAAAGTTCCCAATAAATATCAGTTATTCGCGTAGTCCCAAGCTGCGGCTTTGCCAAATTAAGTTCTGCGGGCGGCAAAGCCGGAGCCTGGACCACGAAAACGACGAAAAGCAGCCGCGAAAGTCCCCGAAATAAATGACGCTCTGGAAATATGCGTATTTTTATCAAACCCACTACGCTTTGGCCGATTTATACTTTTTGCGAAATGAGCTATTCTTCAAGTTTGCCCGCCCCGGGCGGGGGCTTAATTTAGGCGTTTTCATCATATTCTATTGCGTCCGTATCTCAAATACATAGTTCTTATACTCATAACGGCCCTTATCTTCTGGTATGTCGGCCGTAATCTTGACTGGGCTGAGGTGTCCGACAGCCTGAAGCGGGCCGACAAGTGGTATCTCTTTGCGGCCGTTTTGATCATTTGCGCGGGCTATCTGCTTCGTGCGATCAGGTGGCAGGTGCTGCTCTCACCAATAACAAAGGCCGGACTGAGAGAACTTTTTGCTACCACAACGGTCGGATTTGCCGCTATTTTCCTGATCGGCCGCGCCGGCGAGATCCTGCGGCCGATGTGGCTGCCGATGCTGGACAAGCGTGTCCGCCCGAGCGCCGCCCTGGTGACGATCGGGATGGAGCGATTGTTCGACCTAACATCGCTCATCGCTTTCTTTTCCATTAGTTTGATCTGGTTCCAACTTCGCACCGGGCACGAGGCCGAGTACGCCTATATCAGGCTGGTGGGCAACCTCTTGCTCGCCGGCGCGGCCGGGTTCATCATTTTTCTGCTCATCTATAAATGGAAAGCCCAGCCGATCATTGCATGGTTCGAGCGGATCACCGCCGGCAGGTTCATGCCGTCTCGTATCCGGTTGACGCTTATCAGCCTGATGAGGCAGTTGGAAAGATCGCTCGAAATATTAAAGAATGGCCGGGCATTATTCTGGACAACATTCTGGACGATCTCGCTCTGGTTTGCGATCTCGCTGCCGACCTATTTGGTGCTGCTGGCGTTTGGAATGCCTCTGAATTTTGTTGACTCGATATTCGTTATGGGCGTTGCCGCAATGGGCTCGCTGGTCCCGACACCGGGCGGTGCGGCCGGCGCATTCCACGCCGCAACGGCCGGGAGCCTGCTCCTGCTCGGCATCGACCGCGAGACCGCGTTTGCCGCGTCTATCCTGATGCACCTCGTGTATTTTGCTCCGGCGGTCGTTTTCGGGCTATATTATCTTTTCCATGGCGAGATCAGCATCGAGCGATTTCGCAGCCTTTTATCTAGAGAACATGCCGTCGAAGAGATCGAGTCAGACTCACCTGACTTTGAGAGCGAAGATCTTAAAAATTAAGAAAATTTGCTGATCTAAGCTGTCTTGAAAATATTATGCGTTGCCCGTTTTGTGCACATCTTGAAGATAAGGTAGTCGATTCGCGTGAATCGAAGGATGGCGATTCGATCCGCAGACGGCGCGAGTGCCTCGGGTGCGGCCGGCGATTTACGTCGTATGAGCGGATAGATGAGATACCGTTCATGGTGGTCAAAAAGGACGGCAGACGTGAATCGTTTGAACGAAGCAAGGTGCTTGCCGGACTTCTGAGGGCAAGTGAAAAACGTCCGATCTCGGTTAGCCAGCTTGAGGCGATCGCGGACGAGGCGGAAAAGAATGTGCAGGATTCGGCAGATCGTGAACTTGCGACGACCGAGATCGGAAAGCTGATAATGCGGCGGCTCAAGACGTTGGATAAGGTAGCCTACGTGCGTTTTGCTTCCGTTTATCTTGAATTTGAAGATGTCTCTGAGTTCATGACCGAACTCAAAAATCTTGTCCAGGCCCGGGATCGTACGGCCACAAAGAAAAAGACAAAGGTCAGTACCACCTCGCGTTAGCGGGCGGGTTCTTACTCCACCCGCTAACGCGGGGTGGTTCTGACTTTTTCACGCATGAAGAATGAGAAGTAATCGTACATCGACCAGATCGAGGTAATGACAGCGACCCAGAGTGCTCCGCGTCCGACGAGATAGCCAAAGACCTTCCAATCATTAAGCGTCGTTGACAGCCGAACGAGGTTGGCGAACGCGGTCCTTACTTCCTCGACCTCCCAAAATCTGAAGGCGGGATAATCCTGGCCAAAATTCGACACGGGCGGATTTCCGGCCGCCGCCGCTACGAGCAGAGCGACGATGGCAACGCACTGCGCCCACATTTTCAGCTTGCCGATGCTCTGTGCCTGAATGATTATTCCTTCACCCGCCGCAACCGCTCGAAGGCCGGTTACGATAAACTCGCGGCCGAGAATGATGACCACGGCCCAGGACGGCGCAAGGTGTTTTTCAACCAGCACGATCAAGGCCGCTGAAATAAGAAGCTTGTCCGCGATCGGATCGAGAAACTTGCCTAACGTCGAAACCTGATTCCGCCGCCGGGCGAGATGGCCGTCAAGAATGTCGGTCAGCGACGCGATCAGAAAGACAATTACTGCAAGGACATAACCGCTCATCCCGAACCAGCTTTCGGCCACCGGCGTCAGAAGAACGACGACCAAAAGCGGTACGATCACAATACGGGCCAAGGTTATGTAATTCGGAAGGTTCACCGGTTCCACAACAGTGTACGTTGCGGCCGGATAAACTTCAAGAAAGTTGGTCGGGGAGGAAAGAGCCAAATAGCGTATCTCGCGGACAAAAGAACCCACCCGCTAACGCGAGGTGGTACTGACATTGCCGCGCGCGGCCTGCGTTACGGCAGGAAGCCGAGCTGCGGAAAGGTCCCGGTCGCAAAGTTATCCAGATTTGGAAACACCGTTTCCAGCGTCGCCGCGTCCTGCGGCAGGCCAAACCATTTGGCAAGTACGGCGGCGTATTGATCTACGGACGTGGTTGGTATCCATCGGCCGCGCGGATTGCTGCTCGAGTCCGTATCGTCCGGCCCGCCCATCGTGAGTGTAGGGAAGTAGTTCCCGGTCCCGTCCGGCCGCAGGCTGCCATAAAAATTGCCGCCAATGACCGAGCCGCCCATAACGAACATATGATTTCCCCAGCCGTGGTCGGTGCCCACTGAAGTTCCGGACCCGGAAGGTTGGAACGTGCGGGAAAAATCTGAAAGTGTAAAAAGCGTTACATCATTTTGCACGCCCTGGGCCACCATCTCATCCCAAAATGCACGCATCGCCTGGCTCACTTCGGTGATCAGATTGCTCTGGTTATTCGGCTGGTTCGAGTGCGTGTCAAATCCGCCTATCTGAACGTAGAAGATCTGACGGTTGATGTTCAGTTGATCGCGATTTTTGATCAAGCGCGCTGCCTGACGCAATTGGAAGCCGAGGCCTGTCCGCGGAAAACGGCCCTCAGGCGTAGTGTCCTGGCCGGTTGCAAGCGCAGTGTTGGCCTGCATCGCAAGGTCCGTCACGTGGCTTGCGGCGGCCACATAGCTGGAACTGAGGTCCTGTCCACGCAGGGCGTTGAAGGCATTCAGCCGGGCCAGTGTCGAACCTGTCGGGTTCGTCCCGAACCCAGCGGGATTCAGGACCGTCCTTAGGTTGTTCGTCCCGGTGTCCGTGTCGTTCTCCGCCTGGGAGATAGCCATCGGTAGCGTGGTCTGG
This sequence comes from Acidobacteriota bacterium, assembly GCA_020846885.1. Classification (GTDB taxonomy): domain Bacteria; phylum Acidobacteriota; class Blastocatellia; order Pyrinomonadales; family Pyrinomonadaceae; genus OLB17. The sequence goes on from JADLDC010000214.1 coordinate 5,527, forward strand.
CCCGCGGTAAACAGTTGCGCGCCCGCAATAGAAGTTATCATGGGGACCAGGCCGCTCGGGTTTTGTGACTGCGTCAGTTGATCAGAAATCCTTCCTCCCCAGCCGGTGAAAACTTCCGTCAGGGAGTTACCGGTCTGGGCCTGATTCACCTGGTCGGAGTGCGAGTAAAGCTGGAACGGCTTCTTGTACGCCGAACTCTGGTATTGCGACTTGGTTAGCGGCCGCACAAGCGTTCCGACATTGGTGACCGCGGCAAGTTTTCCCTGTGCCCACAGGTCATGGATGCCGTTGTTTACGATCGTCGAACCATTCTGTGTCATCGGCCCAAGGTTCGGGTGCAGCCCATACGTTAATCCGCCGAGGCGCGGGACGGCGATCGGCCATAGCGATGCTTGCGGGATAGCGAGTCCGGAAGCACTCCTCGTGTTGGCGTAGGCGGCGTAGTTGCTGATAGCCGAATCGCTGTGATTCGGAATGATCAGGTTGTTCCCGTCATTGCCTCCTGACCAGAACAGCAGAACGAGCGCCTTGTAGTTCGCACCGCCGGCCGTCTTCGTATTGTCGAGGGCTTTCTGGGCCATGATGTTCATCACGCCCATGTGGTGCATTTGTGTCGCGAGCCCGACCATGCCAAGCGCGCATCCGCCGGACTTTTTCAAAAATTCGCGTCTTGATCTTTTCATATTTTTCACCTCTGCACCTGATATTGCGAAGACGTTGCTACCAAATAGATCGCCTGCTGGACCCGCGACAGCGTTTGGGAGGACGTCGGCGTTGCCGATTGGGTCACGGCGGTCACGGCCGTCAGGATCGTGCTCTTCATTTGCGGCGACATTGTGCTGTGCATCATTCGCCGATCTAGTTCGTCAACCAGATCGTTACCGGTCGGATCGGCCGCGGACAACGCTTGCAGATCGCTAAAATCCAGCGATGTTCCGCTGGGCGAGTTCGGGTTGCTGACCGAAACGGGGACCGGAATTGCCGGACTGCCAGTGGTCGTGTAGGTAAAGCGATTCACAAAATTGGCCCGCTGGATCGCCGTTCCGGTCGTCATTAACGCGAACTCCGGCCCAAGCAAAGCTGTACCCGGAATGACATAGCCGGGCGGATAATAATTGAATACCGTCGGTGACTGGAACGGAAGCTGTCCCATTCCGGTGTACTCTCGCCGCCCCATGAAATATCCGTCGCTTTGGCCGAGCGTGTCAGCCGACCGCACGCCAAAGCTGCGGACGAAGTTAGCGGCAAACTGAAAAGGCTCGCGCAGTTTGCCAAAGTTCGGATCGGTCTTCGCATCGCCCCGCGCTTCAGGATCGAGCAGGATGGCCCGAATGACCGCCTTCATATCGCCGCGGACGCCGGCGCCGTTGTTATTGAACGCGGCGGCTGCACGGCTGATATATGCCTGGGTCGGGTCGCTTGTGACCAGCTGCTGGATCAGGATCTTGCTGACGAATGGACCAAGGTTGGGATGCCAAAAGATATTGTCGATCGCCTGGTCGAGAGAGGCGTTGGCGTACGTGTTGATGTTCGCCATCGTAGTGCAGTTGCCGCAGGCGGCCACATCGGTCGTTGAAGAACCCGGATAGACGAGCAAAGTCTTCGCCGTCAGGTCGTGGCGGTTTTGGCTAAGCGTCGTCGAACCATTGTTCAGCAGCATCGGATCGATATAATTGACTGCGCCTACCGCAAGATTCGGACACGAACTTACCTGGTTGCAGAATTGCCATCCGGTAAGCACCTTTGTCATGTTGTTCACGGTCTCCTGATCGTAGGTCGGTATCGGAAACCCTGAGCCGTCAAGCTGCGGGGTTCCATCCTGGTTCAGCATAAACAGGCCGATCGTGAAGAGCTGCATGATCTCGCGGGCATAATTCTCGTTCGGGTTGTTCTTTGAGCTTCGCACCATGTCGAGATAATCACCCATCGTCGGGCTGAGCGTCATCTGCTTCATGAGCGTGCGGTAGTTGCCGAACGCATTGTTTGTAAGTATCTTGTGATACTCGACCATGTGCCTCGACTGCTGAATGTCCTTGCCGGAAGTGACCCAGATCTGGCTGAGCGCCCATGCCACGCGGTGACGAAGCTGGTTGTCGCCGTACAGGGCCTCTTTCTTGTTCCAGGTCTGAATCTGGTACATCGAGTACGTGTCCCGATAACATGTCGCGGGAACATCCGGCGTACTTGTTTGGTCGCCGTCGCAGTCGTCAGGCTGATTTGACGGCTTCAAGGGTTGGTTCGGATAGGGAAAGGTCGGATATTGAGCCTCAAACTGTTCAGCCATCCAGGTCCTTATGCCGATTCGGCGGATGCGCGCATCCAAGGCAGGGTTCGGCCCGAATGCGGCCTGTTCCAGAAATCTTGCCCTGTCACCTGACCATCGATATCCGACATATTCCGGATGATTCAGCGCGCCGTTGCGTGCACGGGACCCCGCTGCCCGAATCGGCCTAAAAGCAAGCATTTGAGAAAAGGGAACGACGTCATCCTTGAGCAAACCGCCGGTTTCCCCGTAGCCGAGCCGTGCCCGGTCGCTTGTCATCCCGCGCCAGGTCACTCGGAGCAGGATGTCTCCGAATTGCGGTGCGTCCCAATAGCCTATCTCGTCGCGAAGATCGAAGATCACAGCATACGTCTTTACCTGGGCCTTGACCGATCGGACCTCGACGACAGGGAATTTATACGAACGGCCCCGTGCATCTTCACCATATACGCGAAACGCACTCGCACCCTCGCCAGGCATTGTCGCGATATTCTGTACGAATATCGCCACCCGTGAATTGGGAGGAAATGATTCTATGTTTGGAGAACTTGGGTTGATGCGGACGCCATTGCCGTCAACGGCAAGAACCCTTTTTGCTCCGGGCACTCGCATGAGTACCGGCGAGGGCGAATTCGGGTCCGGATCTCCCTGCGCCGCTGCAAACGATGAAACGAAAAGTAAAACAAGAGATGCAATGAAAACACGGAAATACCGAGGCACTTTCATGCGTAACATACCCTTTCCTCCTTCGGGCCTTCACCGGTCGTTAAACACCGGCACTGGTGTTTGAAAGCTTACCGCAGGCTTCCGCGGCGGTTAAATATTGTTTAACAAATCGGCCGACATATCGAACAAGAAGGGGTAATTCCTGGTCATTGCGTCGGGACTATTCTAGAGAAGCTGCCTTAACAGAACGTTAGACGTACACTGGGGGTTCAAGGTCTGAATATAATATCAGCTTGTTCATAAAACTTTCAAGACCTAATATTGAAAAAATGTCCAATACTTTTTTTCTTCCAACACCTGATAATTTTAATTTCCGACACGCCGTCGGCGGGCACGGATGGTACGATCTCGCACCTTTCGAATACGACGAAGCCGCCGGGACGCTGCATTATGCCTATTCGAGTCGAAGCTCAGGCCGAGCGGAGAGTGTGAGCATGGCCGAACGGCCTGGCGGGATCGAGATTACGGCCGGTTCCAAACGGACTGATCCGGCCGAAGCGGCCGAATTGGCCAGGCATGTTCTACGATTGGACGAAGGCATGGAAGACTTTTACGCCACAGTACGGGGAAACGAGCACTTTGCCTGGGTCGAGGAGAAAATGGCAGGAAGGCTTCTTCGGTCGGGTACGGTGTTTGAAGATCTGGTCAAGACGCTTTGCACGACAAACTGTTCATGGGGCCTGACAAAGATCATGACCGCAAACCTGGTCGAGAAACTGGGCGAAAAGGGCGTGGGCGGGCGCAAAGCGTTTC